>JAJDNK010000066.1 GCA_022340715.1 bacterium BMS3Abin03
GATACTTTGTAAAATTCTGTTTCCGGTTGACCTTTCACATTAAAGACTTTTACCCTATCGTTACCAAGATCTTCAAGTTTGATTGAAGTAAAATCCGCTACACAATCCGGAGTAATATAATCCTTAGGATCACCAATCTCATATACTAACTGTTCAGCAATAGTATCGAAAGATACTTTCCCACCAGTATTTTCGTGCTTAGTTATAATCACTTCACCATTTGGATAAGCTTCTGCAATGGGAAATCCTATCTCCGTAAAATTTTCAATTGATTCCCAATCACCTAAAAAATTTCCTCCGGTTGATTGAGCTCCGCATTCTAAAATGTGTCCGGCTACAGTACCAGCTGCCATTAAATCATAATTTGATTTATCCCATCCAAATTCATAAATCATCGGGGCGAGTGTTAAACCCGTATCTGTTGTTCTTCCAGTGATTACAATATCGGCACCTTTATTTAATGCTTCAACTATTGGCAAAGCTCCAAAATAGACGTTCGCACTTAACATTTTACTCTTGTAAGTAACTATTGATTCACCTGTTTCCATATTATTCAATTCACAACCCTTGGAAATTATATCTTCAAGGCAATCAATTATGTTATCCCCCAAAACCACAGCAATATCAAGCTTTTTAATATCCATTTGTAATGCCGTTTCAAGAATGGCATCTGCACAGGCAACCGGATTCACTCCACCTCCATTTGTAATTACCTTAATCCCTTTTTGTGTACAAATTGGAAGTATCTTTTTCATCAGATCGGGAAGATCGCGGGCGTAACCGAGATTTGGATTCCTGTTTTTCTGCTTCTGAAGTATAGACATAGTAACTTCAGCAAGATAGTCCATTACTAAGTAATCGATATCTCCTTTTGTTACCTGGTGATATGGTGCATCGATTAAATCACCCCAGAAACCCTGTCCCGATGCTATTCGGATTTTATCCTTCAAAGTATCTCCAATTTCATATAAAATCTTATTCTGATAATTTTTTATTCTAAAATAACTGAATGATAATTTATTAAGAAATGTTGTAAGGAGAAAATACGGGAAGATACACCAAATTAAATAGATTCGATGTATCTTCGAACTGATCTTTAATGTTACATTAAAACAGCTTTATACCCGTAACAATGTAAACCTGATTTACCTTCATCCTGAATTTTTCTGAAAACAAGTTTCACTTTTTCCCCAATTTTCACTTTATCAATAGGTGAATCAGCAATTTGTGTCATAAGCCTTGCACCATTATCCACCGCAATAACTGCAATGGCAAATGGTGTTATTTTTGAAAACGCATCGGATGCAACGCGAATAATTGTATACGTTAAAATCTTACCTTCATCACTCAGTTTAATTGTTTCAAATTCACGTGATTTACATTCCGGACAAATCAAACGCGGAGGAAAACTTACATTACCACAGCTTCTGCATTTCGAGGCTTCGAGACGATAACGCTGAGGTATTTCTCTTGCATATCTTGGACTGATCATACTGCCTCCATAATATTTATTGTACAACTCGCTCCTGATCCACCCATATTTTGTGCTAAACCGATCCGTGCGTTTTTAACCTGACGTTTACCCGCCTTTCCGGTTAACTGTTCACTCAGTTCAATTATTTGTGCTATACCGGTTGCCCCAACCGGATGACCTTTTGATTTTAAACCACCGCTTGTGTTGATAGGGATTTTTCCATCAAGCGAAGTCGTTCCTTCTTCAACTGCTGGTCCGCCGCAACCTTTTTCACAAAATCCTAAATCCTCAAAAACAACAATCTCTGCAATTGTAAAGCAATCATGAACTTCTGCAAAATCGATATCGTTCGGTTTAACACCCGCTTTCTCATAAGCAAAATTAGCAGCTTTTGTAACTGCATTAAGCGTGGTAAAACTTTTTCTTTGGTAAAGTGCTATTGAATCAGATGCCTGAGTTGAAGCAATAACTTTTGCATAATTTTTTGATAATTTTTTTGCAACATCTATCGAACATAATATAACTGCGGCTGCACCATCGGTAACCGGAGAGCAATCTAACAGACGAAGAGGATCAGCCACGAGTGACGAATTTAATACTTGCTCTATTGTTATCTGATTTCGAAACTGAGCATTGGGATTATTCATTCCGTTTTTATGATTTTTTACAGCAACTGCTGCAATTTGTTCTCGTGTAGTTTTATATTCCTGCATGTGCGCATTTGCTATCATTGCATACAAACCGGGAAAGGTTATTCCATTGTAAACTTCATATTCCTGGTCTGCTGCAGTAGCAAGCGCCGCAGTTACATCCGCACCGTCGTTCATCTTCTCAACACCACCGGCTAAAACTATTTCGCTATCTCCTGAAGCAACATCAAGGTAAGCTTGTCTGAATGACATTCCACCTGATGCACAGGCAGATTCAACACGAGTTGCAGGTACCGGTGCCATTCCAAGATAGTCTGCCATAACAGCCCCAAGATGTTCCTGTCCTACAAATAATCCGCCCGACATTGCTCCAACGTAAATCGAATCTATATGATCAACACCTGCATCGTCAATAGCTTTTAATGCAGCTTCAACAAAAATATCTTTTATTGATTGATTCCATAACTCCCCGAATTTTGTTATTCCTGTTCCTATAACAGCTACTTCTCTCATACTAAACCTCTTCCCTATTCATTAAGAATAATTTTTTCTCTGAATTTTGCATACTCACCGTAATCGAGATATATTTTATTTTCATCAAGCATTTCTCTTAACTTAGGTGCTTTATCCTGCACTTCTTTAATCCTTTCTGTTACTTTAAAAACGAATCCATCACTACCTGCACCTGATCCAAATGAAACCATAAAAATTAGGTCGCCTGGATTTGCAACATCAAGTACCGCAGATAGTCCGGTAGGTGATGATCCCGAATAAGTATTTCCCATCCAGGGAACAATCCATCCGGTTTCAAGTTGTTCTTTTGTAAATCCTAATTTCTTTCCCGCTGATTGAGGAAATTTTCCATTCGGCATGTGAAAGACTGCATATTTAAAATCTTGTTGCTTCATTCCAGATTTTTCTAAAAGAAGCTTTCCGGCTCCAACTACATGCTTAAAGTATGCAGGTTCTCCCGTAAATCTCCCTGCATGTCTCGGATAAAACTCATGCTCTCTTCGCCAGAAATCAGGAGTATCCGATGTAAACGAATTTGTAAATAGAATTTCAGCAACTACATTTTCATTTCCCATGATAAAAGCCGAACCGCCGGCGGAAGCAGAATACTCTAATGCATCTCCCGGTGCACCTTGCGATGTATCTGCTCCAATA
>JAJDNK010000071.1 GCA_022340715.1 bacterium BMS3Abin03
TTAGGAGGAGTTTTTGTTGGAATTGCTATTGCACTGATAATTGAATCTTTAAGAAAAGAGACTACTAATTATATAGGATTAGGATTGATAGGTGCAATAAGTATAAATATAAGTGGTGGAATAGTTCTTTTCTTTTGGTTAATGTTTGGTGGATTAGACTTATCTTTAAAAGGTCTAATATTCCTTTGGACATTGGATATAGTATTAATATTAATTAGTTCAATTGAATTATTTATAAGTTTAAAAACTAATAAAAAATAGCACATTGCCTAACATCGGGTAAAATCAAGGCGGGGGCTGCTAGCGGTCTGATAAGTAAACAAAAAATTTAATCGGGCTACAGGCTGACAAGTTTGTCAGCCATACATCCGTCCAAATTTTACCCGAGAACCGTTACTCCCAACTCACATGGTGAGAGACATAATTGATTTTGCAGTGTGCAGCCTGTTTTCTGCTTCATCATAAACTATTGAGATATCCGGATTGTCTATAATTTCATCTGTTACTTCGTGTCCTCTGTCTGCCGGTAATGCATGCATAAGCTTAACCTTTTTATCCGCCAGCCTGATCCTTTTATCATCGCAAATCCAGTTTTTGTATTTTTCGAGATTAACTTTCATTTCCTTCTTACACTGATCTTCGTTATTCAAATAATCCTCAACACTGTAAGCGCCGAACCCTCCCCAGTTTTTAGGAATAATGATTTGTGCACCTTCAAATGCTTCGTCCATATCATTTACTATTTTTACACTTCCACCGCCTGTCTTTGCATTTTTTTCTGCTCGATCTAATATATCCTGGCTTAACGGAAATTCTTTTGGATTTGCAATCGTAAGATCGATTCCATAACGCGGGAACAACAATGCCTGTGTTTGAGGAACCGACAATGGTTTGGAATGTGTATCGGCATAAGCCCACGAAACCGTAACTTTCAATCCTTTCGTATCTTTACCAAAATACTCGAAGATGGTCATCAGATCAGCTAAGCCCTGGAACGGATGATAAATATCATCCTGCAAGGACATAACCGGTTTGGTAGAATGTGCAGCCATTTCGCTTAAATATTTATAACCAATCCCGTAAAAACAATTTCGTGAAGCGATTCCATGCCCCATTCTTGATAAAATTATTGCGGTATCCTTTGCTGATTCTCCATGCGAAAGTTGCATCTTATCCGATGTTAAATCGTGTGCATGTCCGCCAAGCTGTGTCATACCGGCTTCCATAGAGTTTCTTGTTCGTGTGGATTGTTCGAAGAAAATCATAAAGAGAGTTTTATCTCTTAAATATCTGGTTGGTTCTTCTTTCTTGAATTTATCTTTTAAATCGAACGCTGTATCGAAGACTATATCTAGTTCTTCTTTAGTCCAGTTATCACAAGTTAAAAAGTGTTTACCTTTGAATTTGCCAGTCATTCCCTCTCTCCGATGAAAAAAAAATTAATTTGTTATTAAACTTAAATTAATTAGCTGAAGTTAAATGAATTAGTTTTTTGTCATTCCGAACTTGTTTCGGAATCTCTTATTATATTATCTTAAGATGCAAAAATAAGTTCAGCATGACATTTATAGTATTTCCGTAACTTCAGCAGTCAATCAATAAATACTGCAGAAGTTTGCATAAAATGCAGATGCTTTTATCAGGTGATCAATAGAAACTTTTTCATTTGGTGCGTGAGCCATTTCTTCTTTACCGGGACCAAATCCTATAACAGGAATTTTATATAAACCATTAATCGTAACACCGTTTGTTGAGAATGTCCATTTATCAATAGCCGGTTTTTCTTTGAAAAGCTCTTCAAATGCTTTTACGCCGGTTTGAATTACCTGATGATCTTCTTCTATTTTCCATGTAGGATAATATTTTTCCATTCCATACTGCAACCCTGTATAAGCTTTTTCGCTGTAATTAAGCAGCTCTACATTAGCGTTTTCATTCCTTACTATTTCACGAACTTCGTTCAATGCAAGTTCTTTATCCTCACCCCATGTCAATCTTCTATCAAGATGAATTTTAGCAAAATCAGATACAGCACATAATGAAGGACTTGAAGATACAAACTCTGAAATAGTAACACTTCCTTTCCCGAGGAATGGATCGCTAGCCAATCGTTCATTCAATTTTTCAATTTCAAGCGCAACACGTGATGCCATATAAATTGCATTCTTGCCCCTTTCAGGAGCAGAACCATGTGCTGAAAGACCATGAAAAGAAACTTCGATTTCCATTCTTCCACGTTGTCCACGATAAATATTCAGATTTGTAGGCTCCGTAACTACAACACACTCCGGCTTTATTTTATCTTCTTCAACAATGTACTTCCAGCAAAGCCCATCGCAATCTTCTTCCATAACGGTTGCTGTAAAATAAATTGTTACATCATTATCTAATCCAATTTCTTTCAGAATTCTGCCGGCTGTAATAAAAGCAGCAGGACCGCCGGTTTGATCGGAAGCACCTCTTCCCTGCACATAACCGAACTGAATCTCTCCGCCTAAAGGATCAAACTCCCAATCATCCAGGTTACCCATATCAACTGTGTCAATGTGTCCGTCTAAAGCGATTATTTTTTTACCGGAACCAATTCGCCCTATCACATTACCAAGTCCATCTATTTTTACCTCATCGAAGTTTGCCTCTTCCATCATTTGTTTTACTGCAGCGGCAACCTCTTTTTCCTGTCCGCTTAATGATTTTATCTTTATTAACTTAGACAAATTCTTTGCCGTATAATCCGAATATTCTCTCGCCTTTTTATAAACTTCCTGTGCTCGTTCCATTTTTGATCCTTAATTAATTTCTTTTTTAATTAAAATAAATTTTCTAATTCATTCCTGCGAATTTATTATAAAGCCTGTTTCCTTCTTTAACGATATTTAACAAAAGCTTTTCCTCATCAATTTGTAATGAATGACCTTTCATCAGGATTTTCCCGTTCTGAATTACATCGCTAACATGGCTTTCAAGTATCCCATAGATAAAATGTCCCCAGAAATTTTCTTGTGTAAAAGGCGTTGGTGGAACATAATCCCAAATAATAAAATCTGCATTATCATTTTTTTGTAGAAAGGAAAAATCGGGGAAAAATCTTTTTACAAATTTAATCTGGTCGAAATAGACTTTATTAATCATTTTAAAAGATTCATCAAATGATTTGCCTGTGTAGCGAAGTAAAAGAAATAACTGCTTTAAAGATTTGGCGATATTCGAATGCATACCATCTGTTCCCATTAAAACGGGAATTTCATTGGGAATAGAATTGAAATCAGGTAAGCCGACAGCATTGTTCATATTTGAATCAGGATTAAAAGCAATAGCTGAACCATTTTCCCCGATGGTTTCATAATCACTTTTTGTTAGATGAATACCATGGGATAGTATACTTTTATCATTAAGCAGATCAAAATGTTTTAGTCTTTCTACGGGAAATAGCTTGTAATTCTTTTTAGATAATTCATTATCAATTTTATCCTCACAAACGTGAATGTGAATTCCCGTGTTCAGTTCCTTCATTAATTCTGAAGCAGATTCTAATGATTTATCTGAAAGTGTAAAAGAAGCATGTAAACCAAGTAATCCATTTACATTTTTAAATTTAGTATTCTGCAGAAAATTTTTATTTTCTTCTAAACCCTGATCAGCTAATTTCTCACCATTCCTGTCCGTTGTTTCAAAGCAAAGTACACCACGTAAGCCTGTTTCCTCAAATACGTTCGCTATCATTCCAAGGCTTCCTTTTGCAGTATCCGGTGAGGAATGATGATCAAAAATATATGTTACACCATTTTTAATTGAATCAAGAATTCCTGATTGTGCAGAAGCAGTAATAATATCTCTATCCATTATCCGATCAACTTTCCACCAAAGATTCTTGAGGATATTATGGAAATTATCCATAGGTCCGTTGATGGGTAATCCTTTTGCAAGCATAGAATAGAAATGATCATGAAAATTTACGAGTGGAATTGTAATTACTTTTCCTTTTACATTCAGTACATCCTTTTCATTTTCATTGCTGCGCAAAACTTTTTCAGCAACAAATTCTTTTCCTTCTATCTTTGATATTTTTCCATTTGCTACGGTAAGATCACCAAAGATTGGTTCGATAGAATTATCGTTGACGCAACAAATCCATGCATTAATTATTTGCATAAAACTCAGGCATTTACTTTTTTATTAAAATCTTCAATGAGCTTATCCCACTTAGGAGCAATTGAAAATCTTTCTTCCCAGTAATTTTCATCATACCATTGAGCATCGAGTTCCTCAACTTCTTTACCCTGTTGTTCAACCCAGGTAAAATATTTAAGATTGTGAATCCTTCTTTGATCTTCATAAGTGAGCTCTTTTAAATAATCAATTCCTTGTTTTTTAATAACCGAATTATAATCGATTAAAGCTTGGGTATCGTTATACTTTCCCCAATTCTCATTCATTTCTTTCAATCTTGAATAATATAATTCAACAGAATCCGTGAATATCGTGAAGATGATATCGTTTTCATTATATTCATAATATTTTGCAAGCTTTATTGAAGCAAGCATATTACAGATTGATGAAATACCGAGATAAGATAATTTATCAACAGAATCTGCTTTAACACCTAGATCGTGTAAAACTTTTTTCCCACTTTCTTCATTGAATAAACGAAGAACGCGTAATGTATCCTCATCATCAATTGCTGCAACAACATTTGTGTTTTTAACATTGTGAATCCATGGAACGTGCTTATCACCAATTCCCTCAATCCTGTGTCCGCCGTAACCATTTAAAAGTAAAGTTGGACATTGTAATGCTTCCGTTGCAACAACTTTTATAAGTGGATTAACTTTTCTTAAATAATCTCCTGCACCGATTGTTCCCGCAGAACCTGTCGCACTAACATAAGCACTTAACCTTTGGTTTGATTCCTTTACCTGATTAAACAATGATTCAATAGTATAACCTGTTATTTCGTAATGCCAAACAGAATTTCCAAATTGATCGAACTGGTTGAAGATTAAATATTCATCGCTTTCAGCTTCAAGCTCATGACATTTATCATAAATTTCTTTAACGTTGCTTTCGCAACCGGGAGTAGCATAAATTTCAGCGCCAAGATTTTCAAGCCATTCAAATCTTTCTTTACTCATTTCCTCAGGAAGAATTGCAACCGGATGAACAGACAGCAAAGCTGAGTTAAATGTTCCACCACGGCAATAATTCCCGGTTGAAGGCCAAACAGCTTTATGATACTCGGGATTGAATCTTCCGGTGACTAAATAAGGGGCTAAGCATCCGTAAGTTGCGCCAACTTTATGTGCACCGGTTGGAAAGAATTTTCCTACCAGTCCTATAATTCTCGCCTTTACTCCGGTTATTTCTTTCGGAATTTCTAAAAAGTTGATGTCGCCCATTCCACCTGATTTCGGATCATTCTGCCAATTAATTCTGAAAAGATTTAAGGGATGAACTTCCTGCATATCGATATTCTTTAATTTTGATTTTACATCGCCAGGAATTTTATCAGGTTGTTTTAACTGGCTGAATGTTGGAAGAATTATTTTTTGTTTTTTACATCGTTCAACAGTTTTTTGAAGAAAATTCTTGTCTTTAATTTCCCATGTCCAGTTTGTCATTCTTTCTCCGTTTAGTAGCTGTATTTAATAATACTACCCGTTATGTGAAACTTTATTAAAACCGTTAAAACGGTTATGATTCCGATCTTGTTAGGTTCTCGCCTGGCCTAATCACGGTGTTAACCTTTGATTCTAACTCTCTTAACTGTTTCAACAGTTTACTTTTTTTATTTCACACAACAGATTAATATTTTTTTTCTTAATAAGAATTAAAAGATTAATCGGCTTAAATTTAATAAATTATGGCGATTCATTTGTTAAACATGGTAAAATAATTGATTGAAAGCTTACCTGATATTTCTGCTATAGCTATACTATTTTTTGTTGGCTGTACAGCAGGATTTTTAAATGTTAATGCCGGTGGCGGCTCTACGTTAACACTACCTGCTTTAATATTCCTTGGATTAGATCCATCCGTTGCCAACGGAACCAACAGGCTTGCTATAATTATCCAGAATATCTCTGCTGTTCAATCGTTTAAACAATCTAATTATAAAGATTTTAGCACAAGTCTTAAATTATCTCTATTTACTTTACCCGGTGCAATAGCTGGTGCATTTATAGCAACGAGAATTAATGACGAACTTTTTCAAAAGATACTTGCTATTGTGATAATCGGAATTATTATCTCAATGTTCATTCCACAGAAAAAGAATTCAACTGATAATTCCAAGCCTATAAATAATTTCCTGCTTTATTTCTCAATGATCGGAATCGGATTTTATGGCGGATTTATACAGGTTGGCGTGGGATTTCTAATAATGGCTTCTCTTCGTTACCTGATGAAGCTAAATCTTGTCATGGTAAATATGCACAAAGTGTTCATTGTTCTTATCTATACTTTACCTGCTTTCTTTATTTTTGTCCTTACTGATAACGTAAACTGGATTCTTGGAATTGTACTTGCAATCGGAAATGCAACAGGTGCTTGGTGGGCAGCAAAGTTTTCAATTAAAAAAGGTGAAAAATTTATTAAGATAATCTTATTCGTTGCAGTATTAATTATGGCTTTGAAATTGTTTAATGTTTTTTAGGAAAGTTCATCTTTTAAGAATTTTCCGGTAACCGATTTTTTATTTTTTATAATATCTTCCGGTGTTCCTTCCGCTACAATCTTTCCACCAAACTCTCCACCACCGGGACCAAGATCCACTATCCAATCTGCCATTTTAATAACATCCATATTATGTTCTACAACAATTACAGTGTTTCCTTTATCAACGAGTTTGTTTAATACATTCAGTAAAATCCTGACATCTTCAAAATGAAGACCGGTAGTCGGTTCATCAAGAACGTACAGAGTTTTTCCGGTGCTTACTTTACTTAATTCAGTGGCAAGCTTAACACGTTGTGCTTCACCACCGGATAGCGTTGTGGCTTGCTGTCCGAGTTTTATGTAACCCAGGCCCACATCATGAATGGCTTTTATTTTTCTTTTAATTCTCGGAAGATCGGAAAAGAACTCAAGTGCTTCATCAACACGCATTTCAAGAACATCGGCAATCGATTTTGTTTTGTAAAGAACCTCCAGCGTTTCCCGGTTGTATCTTTTCCCTTTACAAACATCACACAAAACATAAACATCAGGTAGAAAGTTCATTTCGATTTTTTTCAGACCGTCGCCACTGCATCCTTCACATCTGCCACCGGCAACGTTAAAGCTGAAACGGCCGGGTTTATATCCTCTTATTTTTGATTCCGGATGCTGTGCAAAAAGATCTCTTATAAAAGTAAATAATCCGGTATAAGTTGCCGGGTTCGACCGGGGTGTTCTTCCAATTGGTGTTTGATCGATTTCGATTATCTTATCTATATTTTCCAAACCTTTAATAGATTTATAAGGTAAAGGAATGGCTTTGGAATTATAAATTTTCCTCATCAAAATTTTAACAAGTGTTTCATTCAGCAATGAAGATTTTCCCGACCCACTTACACCTGTAAGTAACATTAAAGTACCTAACGGAATTTTAAGATTTACATTTGCAAGGTTATTACCTCCAGCGCCCAATAATTCTATAAACTTCCCGTTTCCTTTTCTTCTTTTCTCAGGTGTTTTGATTTTTTCTTTTGTACGGAGATAAGTAAGTGTTAATGAATTATAACCGTTATCAGAGTTTAATAATTCATTTGTCTCCCCTGATAAACAGACTTCACCGCCGTGTTCACCAGCACCGGGACCGAGATCAACCATATAATCTGAGTTTTCTATGGTTTCCCGGTCATGTTCCACAACAACAACCGTGTTTCCAAGATCACGTAAATTCTTAAGCGAATTTATCAACTTAATATTATCACTTTGATGCAAACCAATAGATGGTTCATCAAGTACGTAAAGAACACCCGCGAGCTGAGTACCGATTTGAGTTGCCAGTCTTATTCTTTGTGATTCACCGCCAGAGAGTGAGCGTGCGGAACGATCGAGAGTCAAATAATCCAGTCCAACATTTAACAGGAAATGAAGTCTTTCCGTAATTTCTTTTAAAATAGGTTTTGCTATTATTGAATCCCTTCCGTTTATTTTAAGATATTTAAAGAAATCCGCTGATCTCCTTATGGAAAGTTTTGTTACCTCACTTATATTTTTCTCCTGGAATTTTACTGCAAGAGATTCTTTTTTTAATCTTCCGCCATTGCAGGTTTCACAAACTATTGTATTCATATAGCTCTCAACCCATTCTCTTATTTTGGGAGAACTTGTGGAAGAGTAATAGTTCCTGAGATGTCTCAGAACACCTGAAAAACGATGCATATATTTAACCGGTTTCCCGTTACCATACGTATAATAGAATTCTATCTTATCCCTGCTTCCATTAATAATTACATCTATCTGTTCTTTTGTTAGCTTATTTAACGGAGTATCAAAATCAAAATTGAACTTTTTGGCAACTTCTTCAAGCTGAGTATAGAACCAGATTGGACGGGGCTTGCCAAGTGCTGCTATACCCTCTTCATTTATGGTTTTATCCCAATCGGGAAAAATCAAATTAATATCAAGCTCTTTTTTCTCCCCGAGTCCTTCACAATCAGGACAGGAACCATAAGGCGAGTTGAACGAAAAAGAGTTCGGGGCTAGCTCCCTGTAACTTATACCGCAATCAAGACAGGCAAGGTGACGACTAAATACCTTATCTTCTTTTCCATCATTAACAATTGCAATTCCATCTCCATAATTCAGAGCAACATCAACTGATTCA
>JAJDNK010000090.1 GCA_022340715.1 bacterium BMS3Abin03
AAAAAGACATTTATATATTAATTAAATATTTTGCTATTGTTCTTAAAAATTATTTCGAAACAATATCCGAATCCACATCATTAAAAAAGAACCAAAGGTATCAGCAATGAAAAAGTATATTTACCTTCTCTTACTCATCACATTATCTTTTATTTCACTTGGACAAACAAACAACAAAGATTGTGATAAAGACATAAACGATCCGCGAGGGAAAATGAAACCCTGGGATGAGGGAGCATGGGAAACCGGTCAATACCGGAATGTTTTTTTAGAAGCGGGGTATAAACAGGAAGATATCGATGCCAGGCTGGCTAAAGCTTATTACGATATTTTTAAGGGACCGGAAAGAGTTTATTTTGAGGTAGAAGATTCGATGGCGTACCTTTCCGATTTAAAAAATCATGACGTTAGAACCGAGGGTATGTCTTACGGCATGATGGTAGCAGTTCAATTAAACAAGAAAGATGTTTTTGATCGTTTGTGGCGTTGGGCAAAAAAATATATGCAGCACCAGGGCGGCCCGCGGGACGCCTATTTTGCCTGGAGTGTAAAACCAAAAACCGGCAAACATAATTCTGAGGGATCTGCGTCGGACGGTGAGCTTTATTTTATAACCGACCTGTTGTTTGCTTCAAACCGATGGGGAAATGAAACCGGGATTAATTATTATGCTGAAGCACGAAGAATTCTCGATGCAATGTGGAGTAAAGATGGCACCGGCAAACAAACGAATGTTATCAACGTTGAACAAAAAAAGATTACCTTCGTCCCGGACAGCTCAGGTTATAACTGGACTGATCCTTCTTATTTTTTACCTGCGTTTTTTGAAGTATGGGCTGAATATGCTAATGACGGTCACGAACAATTTTACAGAGATTGCGCAGATACCGCACGCGTTTTTCTGCACAGGGCTTGCTCTTCCCCAACCGGTTTAAATCCGGACATTGCTGAATTTAACGGAGCTCCACGTAGTTTCAGACGCTTTCGTGCAGCTTTCCGTTTTGATTCCTGGAGAGTTCCAATGAACATAGCAATGGATTATTCCTGGTTTGCGAAAGATAAACAATGGCAGCAGGATTACTGTAAGCGAATTCAAAATTTTCTTTTCTGCAGAGGAATAGACACTTTTGAAGATCAGTACAACGTAGATGGAACACTTCCGGACTGGATACTCCCTGCCGGCGGATACCAGACATTACGTCACTCTTTAGGATTTGTTGCAACTACTGCCGCAGCTTCTATAATGGGAACCCAGGCTAAAAGCTGGAAGTTTGTTGATGCGGTTTGGAATGCTAAACTGGAACCGTACAAGGACGGTTATTTCGATCCCTATTATGATGGACTTTTATACCTGTTTAGCTTAATGCACTTAAGCGGCAACTACAGGATCATTACTCCTGAAATGCAAGGTAAATAGAACACAGAAAATTATGGAGATTAAAATGAATGAATTGCATATTGTTAATTTGAAAATAAAAATGAAACACAGATTTTTTCATCTGCTTTCAATTTTTTTTATAATACTTTTTACTTTTTCTTTTTCCGGAGTTCAAAAAATGAATAATGAACAATCAGAAAACGAAAACCTGTTAAAAGTTTCAGGTGATCAAATAGTCAATCAAAAAGGTGAAACTATTATTCTACGTGGTTTCGGATTAGGCGGTATGCTGCACATGGAAAATTTCATTGATGGTTATCCATCCAATGAAGAATCGATGAGAGAAGGTTTGCTGAAGGTGCTGGGTAAAAAGAAATATGATCTCTATTTCGATAATTTTCTTAAAAGTTATTTCACGGAAGCTGATGCGGAATATATTCATAGTCTTGGATTAAACCTGGTTCGTATCCCTATCAATTATCATCTTTTCGAAGATGATATGAACCCGGGAGTAATTAAAGAAGAAGCATTTAAATATCTTGATAATGTTATAGATCTGTGTGCAAAGCATCAAATCTATACAATTATCGATCTGCATGCTTTGCCGGGCTGTCAGAATCAACACTGGCATAGCGATAACCCAACTCAAAAAGCATTCTTCTGGGTTTACAAAGATTTCCAGAACAGAGCATTGCACCTGTGGGAAGTTATTGCAGATCATTACAAAGACCAGCCGTGGGTTGCGGGTTATGATTTAATAAATGAACCGGCTGATCCTACAGGTGAGAAAGTGTTCCCATACTATAAACGTCTTTATGATGCAGTAAAGAAGGTCGATCCGAACCACATTATGTTTCTTGAAGGTGATCGTTACGCTAAAGACTTCAGCAAGTTTACGGAAGTCTGGGACAATGTTGTGTATACTAATCACGATTATGCATTCCCCGGTTTTACCGGAGATTATCCCGGCGAAATAAATGGAAAATATTATGACAAGAATATTCTTGAGAAGGAGTTTCTTGAAAAATCTGAATTTATGTTGAAGAATAAAGTACCTATCTGGGTAGGTGAATTCGGTCCCGTTTATACAAATGATCCTGAAAAAGATGAAACACGTTACAGAGTACTGAAAGATCAATTAGCTTATTACGATAAATACAAAGTAAGCTGGTGTATCTGGCTATATAAAGATTTAGGTTTGCAGGCAATTATACATCAAAAAGAAGATACACCTTATATGAAACTGGTTTCCTCATTTCTGAAAAAGAAAGATTATCTTGGCGCTGATGCCTGGGGATCGTCTGATAAAAATATCCGGCAGGTAATGGAGCCAATTGAAGAACTGTTTAAAAAAGAATTTCCGGATTATAATCCCTATCCAAGTGGTCAGGAAAGACACATTGCCCTGCTGGTCAGGCATATCCTGATTGCTGAAGCACTCGTGCCGGAATATTGTAATTTGTTTAAAGGATTGTCCGATGAAGAATTAATTTCTATTGCTCAATCTTTCCGTTTTGAAAATTATGTAAAACGTCAAAGGCTTGAAAATATTTTAACCGGCAAAGAATAAAATAATAAACGGCAACGTGAATGATGTTTGCAGCAAAGTTTAAATAGTCTGGTTATTTTAAACAGATTAAAGACAGGATGATTCTTTATTATACTTGCTATACGAAGAATTTTAATTTACTTTTTATAAGCTGATATTCAGGGGATACGATTTCTTATCAAAGACCACGATGACATTGGGAGGATGTCGATTTTTATATACAGAAGATATATGAGATTTTTTTCGGGAATATTTCCCGATAAGAATTTATAAGCCGGATAATAAGTCCAAATAAAAAAAGAGCTTAAGGAATTAGTAAGAACATTCGAGCGGTTGATATATTAGAAAATAATTCGTGAATATCTACCGAATTGGAGACCGCCAATTCGGTATAAGTAATAGTTATGTGTAAGTTTAATAAACAAGCTGGGTCTTTATGAAAGTCGCATTAGCATTTACACTTACTATCTTAATCTCTCTTGCTATTAGTTCATGTGACGAAGACATTCCTATTGAAAGAAAGATTCAAACAGTTTTAAATGAAGAGATAGATGCATTTAATATACATGGTGTCTCAGCATCTGTTATTGTTCCGGATAGAAAAATATGGGATGCAGTAGGTGGATTATCTCATGATACTGTATCCATTAAACCAGAAATGTTATTTGCCATAGGAAGTGTTACTAAGAATTTTGTTGCCGCTCTTGCATTAAAGCTTGCTGAAGAAAATATTCTATCAATGGAAGATCCGTTGTCAAAGTGGCTTCCGGATTTCCCTTATATTGATAATAAAATAACTATACGGCAACTCCTTAACCACACTAGTGGTCTTTATATGTTCTGGGATAACCAGAAAATTTGGGATGATCTTAAAAAAGACAGATCAAAAATATGGTCCCCTGAGGAAGTTCTGAATTATATTAAGGAACCATATTTCCCCCCGGGAAAAGGTTGGCGATATTCGAATACCAATTATTTGCTAATGGCGATGATTATTAAGAAAGCAACGGCTTCAAATCTGTCTGAAAATTTTCGAAAGTACTTTTGGCAGCCATTGGGCATAAGTAATGCTTTTCTTTCACTGGAGGATGAAATACCACAAAATAAACTTGCTCATGTTTATGGCGATAATTTTAATTTTGATGATTTGAACAAAGACGTGACTTTTCTACCAAGAAATTCACATGAAAGTATCACTTATGGATCTTCAGGCGTATTTATTACTGCCCATGATTTGGCTTTCTGGTGCCACGCGCTTTTTGAAGAGGAAGTTTTGCAAGAAAGTTCAATTAAAGAAATGCTGAATTTTATAGAATTTTCACCCACTGCAAATATGAGGGCGTATGGATTAGGTGTTCAGTTATATACGAGAAGGTTTTCCTCTGGTGAAGATGCAATCGGACACGGTGGAGGAAATATTGGAACAACAACATATATGGTATATTTACCGGAACATCATGTTAGTATAGTTGTAATGATAAATGCTTTCCCAAATCAAGGTGCCGATGCAATTACAAAGAGTTTGATTAGAATTGTTTTAAGGGAAATGAATGTAATCGGTTTGATTCCATACTTTGAATTTTTCCCTACTGGGTTCATTATTATCTGTGCTTTTATATCTTTGATAACATTGATAATATTTCGCAGAAGAATATGGATGCGATTAAATTAAATACATAATTATTTTAGTAATATTTTTTACACATAACAAGTAAATCAACCGGACGCCGTTTTCAGTGCGGCATTTGTGTTGTTAATAAGTTAGTGAAATAGATAACATTGCTAATAGGCATAGTACTAATAAATTAAATTGTTGCAACCGGCTTGTACAGTTGAATTTACAATCCGGTTGCAAAATTATTGGCGTAGACTTTCTAACCGGCTTTCTTGTTACGGGGCGCCGGTTATTTGCAACGCTGTTATGCCTTACGAGGAGACAGAGTTATGAAAAAAATATTTCCTTTCTTTTTAGTAATAGTACTTAACTCCTGCACTAATAATGTTGAAATTGAATCATTAAAATATTCCTCAAAGGATCTTGCTCCGTTGAATGATTCAAGTAAGAATCTTTACTACGATGATGCTGCATTTATTGAATATGAGCAATTATTAAAAGATTCTGTTAAAAAATATGAGCAGATAAAATTGAATGAAAATAATATTCAATCTTATTACGAAGACTTGATATACATTTATAGTAACTGTTTCAAAATAAGCAATTCATTTTTCGAATATGCAAAATCATTGCACTCGCCCGGTGCTATTACATTGTATCAAATTTTAGTTTTTGTAGATACATCCAAAAACTGGACAGTTAATTGGAGAAATGGAATTAAAAATACCGGTGTTATTGAAATTGATTCAATCATTAACAATTATAATTTAGATATTAATTATATGGAGCAAGCGGATAGCACTTATTGGTTTGAAATAAAATCTCAGATCCCAATAAACTATTTCGCTTTAATTGAAGAGTTTAAAAAGACAAATGAATTTATAACAGTTGAACCTGTTGGATTAATTGGAGGTAGAAGCAATATTTCTCTGGAGAATCAGTATAATTCCAGAAATTATAGATATAACTATGGTTGGGGAGATTGTCCTTCCGGCTGCATTAATTATCATTATTGGATTGTAAAGCTAAAAGATAAAGAAATTGAATTGATTGAAGAAGGCGGTGATTCCTTAAATTAATTTTGAAATGTCGAGAGTATAAAAAGTTTAGCACATTTTATTTTAATTCTGAATAAGGAACTATGATACAGCAAGATTACATAATGAGGATGATAGAACAGCTTGTACAGGTTCTTGCAAAGTTGCTTTTCAATAAAGAAGCGAAAAATTATAATGATGCACTCAATGATATAGATATTGCTTCAAAAATTATTGTCGGTCTGGACTTTGAACTATTAGCAGAACTATCAGCTAAAGATATTAAATCGTTACTGGCTTTAAAAAAAGATGATTCAACAGTTAATATTAAGCTTATAATTATCGCAAAACTAATAAAAGAAAAAACTGAAATTCTAAAACTAACTTCTCCGGACAATCCGAAAATCATTCCTAATTATCAGAAAGCTATCAGCTTATATTTAGAAGGTATTTTAAATAACAAAAACACAGAAATTGATTTAAGT
>JAJDNK010000096.1 GCA_022340715.1 bacterium BMS3Abin03
TCTTAAAGAAGAAGGAATTGAAAAATCATGGGAAAGACATCAACGAAATGGAAAAATTCTTGTTGAAAATCTTGAGAAGATCGGACTTTCGCCATATGTAAAAGAACAGGAACGTCTTCCCGAACTTACTTCCGTTAAAGTTCCAGATGGTGTTGATGAAGCCAGTGTAAGGTTAAAGCTATTAAATGATTATAACATCGAGATAGGTGCCGGACTTGGAGAGTTAGCAGGTAAAGTCTGGCGCATCGGTTTGATGGGTTATACTTCGAATGAAAAGAATATTCTTGCTTTAGTGAATGCTTTGAAATCAATTTTATAAAATCAATTATTACCCCCATAGTATTTCGATCCAAATCTAATTTTACAGGTCAACCACGGTCTTTACCGTCACTGGAAAAGAATCTTACCCAATCATCATCATATAAAGATAAAAGAATTAATATTTCAGCATTTTATAAAGTCATTCCGGCGACTCCGCAAAAGCGGAGGAGTCCGGAATCGTCAACGACAAAATCGTTTTAGATTCCAGACAAGCTGGAATGACAATAGCAAAAACTTTGCACGCTTACAAAATCTCCTTTACCGGAAGTCACGGTCTATACCGTGACTATAAAAACTCTTTTTACTATATTATAACACTTCTGTCACGGAGAGTCCGCGACATCTGTAAGCCTATTCTTTATAAAGAGTTTAAACCAGACTTTTATTGCACACGTAATTTATCTCCGTTATCTTTGATTGATGAAATCAAACATTTTACTTTTAATAACGGCGATAATCTGGGGTTTTGCATTCGTTGCTCAGCGTGCAGGAATGGAATATCTAGGACCATTTCTTTTTAATGCGATCAGGTTTGTTCTTGGCAGCGCTTCTTTAATTCCTCTTTTGATTTATAACAAAAAAAGAAAGTTTAAAAAAGAAAAGCTGCTTTCCTTCAATAACAAGCACTACGTCTATGGAAGCATAATAATGGGGATAGTATTATTTATAGCTTCAGCTTTTCAGCAGATGGGAATCGTTTACACTGACGCTGGCAAAGCCGGTTTTATAACAGGATTGTACATTATACTCGTTCCGATTTTTGGCTTATTCGTCGGACAAAGTACATCAAAGGTAACCTGGATTGGTGCCGTTGTCGCGATTGCCGGATTGTATTTTTTAAGTGTAACTGAAAACTTCACAATCGATATTGGCGATTTTCTTGTTTTGATCAGTGCGATCTTCTGGGCTGCACAAATTTTAATAGTAGGATTTCTTTCCGTAAGAGTGGATTCAATCCAACTTGCATTTACACAGTTTTTGATCTGTTCACTTCTAAGTTTTATAGCCGCATTGTTTACTGAAATTATCAATTTAACTGATATCATAGATGCAACTATTCCGATTTTGTATGCCGGTTTATGTTCTGTTGGAATTGCATATACATTGCAAATAGTTGCACAGAAAACAGCACATCCAGCAAACGCTGCAATAATTATGAGTCTTGAATCTGTTTTTGCGGTAATTGGTGGTTGGCTTGTGTTAAGTGAAAGCATTCCACTTCGCGGATTATTCGGCTGTGGTTTGATGTTACTTGGAATGATAATTTCTCAGTTACCAATCAAATCAGTTCAAATTAAAAAAGAATAATTATTTGGTTATGTAATTCCAACTCAAAATATTGAACACCTACGGCGTTCCAATTTTTGCTGGGTAATTTTCTTTCTACAAACAGTGAACTCCTATCGGAATTCTTATAAAAAATTCCGCATAGAGGGATAACATTTGTAATTAATAATATACGCCATAAATTATAGAACCTCGTGGACGTTCAACTATTGAGATCTGAATATTTGTTCTCAATCTTGCTTTGTTACGCAGTCTCTAAAGAAAAGGGATTTAATATCAAAAATCAACAAACCTTTAATTCAACATTTTTTCTCTTATATTTGTCCTTCATTTTTTTGAAAATATGAGAAATAATTGAAAGAAATAAGAAATATTGCAATAATCGCACATGTTGATCACGGTAAAACCACGCTTGTAGATCAGCTTCTTAAACAGAGTAAAATATTCAGACAAAACCAGGTTGTGCAGGAAAGATTTCTTGATTCGAACGATCTTGAACGGGAAAGAGGAATAACAATCCTTTCTAAAAATATTAGCATACCATACAAGGACATAAAAATAAATTTGATCGACACACCGGGACACGCAGATTTCGGCGGAGAAGTAGAGCGAGTATTAAAGCTCGCCGATGGTGTTCTACTTTTAGTCGATGCATTCGAAGGCCCCATGCCGCAAACAAGATTTGTTCTTGAGAAAGCGCTTCATTTACATTTAAAACCAATAATTGTTATCAACAAAATAGATAGAACAGATAACCGTCCTGCAGAAGTGCTTGATGAAATTTACGATTTGTTTATTGACCTTAATGCCCATGAGGACCAGCTTGACTTCCCTGTTATTTATGCAAGCGGAAGAAACGGCTGGGCTGTTACGGATTTAAAGAATGAACAAAAAAATCTTACTCCCCTGCTCGATACAATCATCAATAATATTCCCTCTCCAAAAATTGAAGACGGAACAACGCAAATGCAGGTAACTACACTCGATTACAATGATTTTGTTGGAAGAATTGGAATAGGCAGAGTATTCCGGGGAATTCTGCAAAAGCAAGGTCAGCTTTCAATCATTAAACGTGATGGAAAAGTTCATCCTGTTACAATTAAACAATTGTTTGTTTTCGAGGGACTAGAACGCACAGAAGTCGAAGAAGTCGATTCAGGTGATATATGTGCAATTGTAGGCGTTGAAGATATCGATATTGGAGATACAATTGCCGACAGCGATAATCCCGAACCGCTTCCGATAATTGCAATCGATGAACCGACAATAAGTATGAATTTTACGGTTAACACTTCCCCGTTTTACGGAAAGGAAGGCAAGTATGTAACATCACGTCATCTAAGAGACAGACTCTTGAAAGAGCTTGAACATAACGTAGCATTACAGGTTGAGGAAACCGGCTCTCCGGATACCTATAAAGTTTCCGGTAGAGGTATTTTACACTTATCTGTATTGATTGAAAATATGCGGCGTGAAGGTTACGAGTTTGCAGTCGGTCCACCCAAAGTAATTTACAAAGAAATAAATGGTAAGAAGACAGAACCGATAGAATTACTAGTTGTCGACGTACCGAATGAATCAACAGGTAAAGTTATCGAGCTTGTAGGGCAGCGCCGTGGGGAAATGGTAAAGATGGAACAGAAAGGTTCTCTCACAACACTTGAGTTTCATATTCCTGCAAGAGGATTGATGGGATTAAGAAACAAAGTTTTAACCGCAACTGCAGGACAAGGAATTATGCACCACCGTTTTTACCAGTATGAATATTTTAAAGGCTCTATTGTGCAGCGGCAAAACGGAGTTCTAATCTCAATGCACGATGGACAATCGACAGCGTACGCTATAAACTCCTTACAGGATCGTGGAGAGTTTTTTATCGAGCCGGGTGATGTTGTTTACCGTGGACAAATTGTTGGCGAGTACAACAAAGACAACGACATAGAAGTGCACGTACAGCGTGGAAAGAAGCTTACAAATATGAGGGCTTCCGGTTCGGATAAAGCAGTTAAGATTGCTCCGGCTGTTAAGTTCAGTCTTGAAGAAACTCTTGAGTACATTAAAGATGATGAACTGGTTGAGGTTACACCCGAATCTATAAGGATGAGAAAGTTTTATCTCGATCCGACCGAAAGGAAGAGATTTAATTTGAAGAAGGTGTAATTATTTTAATTGAGACAAGTTGTTGAAATGCAAAATTGAGTTTTTGGTAAGAGTGGTTATGATGTTTTGCCTTTTACCTAATAGCTTGATGAGTTTGTTATCTGC
>JAJDNK010000108.1 GCA_022340715.1 bacterium BMS3Abin03
CATTAGATCGTACCTTTATTAAATAGCTACATTACAAATATCAATTATTAAGGTTAGAAGTTCAAATAAAACGAATAATCTTTTACAATTCTTTTACAGTACTTATTCTCAAATATCCTGATTATTAATGTGCGAAAATAATAGAATATATCAGGAGAGATTTGTGAAAATATTATTAGTCTACCCGGAAACACCCCCATCATTCTGGAGTTTTACAGAAGCATTAAAATTCGTTTCAAAAAAATCACCCGAGCCGCCGTTGGGACTTATTACTGTTGCCGCACTACTTCCGAAAGACTGGGAGAAAAAATTAATCGATGTGAATGTTTCCAAATTTAAAAACGAACACATACTCTGGGCAGATTATGTTTTCTTAAGTGGAATGAACATTCACATCAAATCTTTTAAAGAAATAATTAGACGATGCAATACATTAGGAACCAAAGTAGTTGCTGGCGGACCTTTAGCAACAACACAATTCAATGATTTTCTTGGTGTCGATCATTTTATTTTAAATGAAGCTGAAATTACTTTACCTCAATTTCTGAAGGATTTGAAAAACGGAAATCCCAAACCTGTTTACACATCAGATAGGTACCCGGATATTACTTTATCGCCAAAACCGATGTGGGAACTGCTTGATATTAAAAAATATGCTTCGTTATCTTTACAGTATTCACGAGGCTGCCCTTACGATTGTGAGTTTTGTAGTATTACCATGTTAAACGGCGGAAAACCTCGAACAAAAACTTTTAAGCAATTCATCGGGGAGCTTGAAACTATTTACGAACTTGGATGGCGTGGTCCGCTCTCAATTGTTGATGATAATTTTATCGGGAATAAACGAAAGCTGAAGAATGAAGTTTTATCGGGTTTAATAAACTGGTCAAAACAAAAGAAATATCCTTTTAATTTTATAACCGAGGTTTCTATCAATCTTGCTGATGATGAACAATTAATGGATATGATGATTGAATCAGGTTTTAACAGCATCTTTGTTGGTATTGAAACTCCGAATGATGAAAGTCTTGTTGAGTGCGGCAAAGCGCAGAATCTTAAAAGGAATCTTGTTTCATCCGTTGAGAAATTGCAGAAACACGGTTTTATAGTTTCGGGTGGATTTATTGTTGGTTTTGATAGCGACACACCCAAAGTGTTTGAAGAACAAATCAACTTTATACAGAAAAGCGGAATTGTTTCAGCAATGGTTGGGCTTCTTAACGCACCGACCGGCACTAAACTTTTCAAGAGAATGAAAAACGAAAACAGGTTGCTCAGTATATTCGGTGGTGATAATATGGATGGCTCGATGAATTTTATTCCGCGTATGAATTATAGTGAATTAATTTCAGGATATTCAAAAGTCATAAAGACAATCTATTCTCAAAAGGAATACTTCTACAGGCTAAAGCATTTTCTCCATAACTATAAAATGCCAGTTTGGAGCTCGAATAAAATTAGATTTACCGAAATAAAAGCATTTTTAAAATTAGTCTGGTTACTTGGTACGCTGGAGAAAGGAAAAAAATATTTCTGGAAGCTTATTGCTGTTAGTTTGTTTAAATACCCTGAAAAATTTCCACTTGCTATGACGATGGCGGTTTACGGTTATCATTACAGGAAGATAGCGGCTCGTGTGTGAACCCTAATTGTTCTTCTGTTTATCTGATTTGTAACTGGCGGATTATTATCGTATGTTGGGTTGTCCTAAATTAAAATTGAGATCTAGAGTACACTCCCCTTATCAACCGTTTTCTAATCCCCAAATTTTATAAGACATCATTATAGTGGTAACAGTATCATTCATTTACTGTAAGCCGATAATTATTTATATAACCTATTATAAAGGAGTGAAAAATGAATATTTATGTAGGGAACTTGTCTCCAAGTGTAACCGAAGAAGATCTTAACGGTTTATTTTCTGAACACGGAAATGTTAGCAGTGCAAAGATAATTCGTGATAACTTTAGTCAACAATCAAGAGGATTTGGATTTGTTGAAATGCCCGGTAGAGCCGAAGCTAAAAAAGCTCTGGATACTTTAAACTCTTATGAATTTAAAGGTAACAAGATTGTGGTAAATGAAGCACGCCCAAGACGTGATGGAGGAAACGGCGGAAGAGGAAGCCGCTTTTAATTTTTCTCCAAAACAATTGTTTATGCCGCACAATGTTGCGGCCTTATTTTATTGAATAACTTAGCTTAGCTAATTTTGGTAATACTATAATTTTATTCGATTTTCTATTTTAAAAGGAACAAACAATGAAAATATTTGTGGGTAACCTGGCTTCTGACGTAAAAGATGAAGAGCTTAATGATCTTTTCTCACAACACGGGAAAGTAAGCAATACCAAAATCATTCGTGATATGTTTAGCCAATCATCAAAAGGATTTGGATTTGTTGAAATGCCCGGACGGGCAGAAGCTCAAAAAGCTCTTGATAGCCTTAACACATTCGAACTCAAAGGGAAAAAGCTTGTAGTTAATGAAGCAAGACCTGAACGGGATAGAAGAAGAGGTGGCAGAAAACGCAGTTCAAGAAATAATAGCGGTGGAAGAAGACGTTATTAGTTTTTCTTTAATCCAGCCTTCCATACAGACTTTTATCTGAATTATTTAATTGTAAAATATTTAATCAAAAAATTAAAGCAAGGGTAATGAAAATATTCGTGGGAAATTTATCATATGAGGTTGAAGATAGGGATCTTACTATTCTTTTTTCAAAGTTTGGAAAAGTAAGTAGTGTTAAGATAATCCGTAACATATTTAGTCAGACATCACGAGGTTATGGATTTGTTGATATGCCCTGGGTTATAGAAGCTCAAAAAGCTCTTGAAAATCTAAATAAATATGAATTTATGGGGAAGAATCTTATTGTTAATGAAGCTAAACCTATACTTGATTAAATAGTAAAAGTGAGGTTAAGAATTAAAGACAATTCAATCCATACGGTTTCTGATTATTTTGAGTCATTTTCCGTCTCATTATGAATAGTATTTTCTTAAAGATTATTTAGGATACTATATTCTACACTCATTAAACTAAGATAAATTTGAAATTATTTCTTATGTTTAATCTCCAAAAAATTATATTGGAGAGCATATGAAACTAATCAAGATACTATTATTATTTCCCTTTATTATAACTGTTGCATGCTCTACCCTCACTTTAAAACCAACCAATTTTGCCTGGCCGGTAGAAGAAGTGTTAAAAATAAATGATGATGGAAGAGTAACCGAAGACAGGTATGCAATTGAATTTAACACAAAGGGGATTTTTTACGAAGAACTAAATGATTCATCAGCATATAAAAATAAAGAGCTTAGAATTCTTCGTAACATGAACGGTTGTTACTTTATCACTTCCGAGCAGTTTAAAAATGTTTATGTATTCGAAGCGGATGATGGAGCACTTGTACTTGAAAATAAAATCCAGGTTTCGGAAACCGGTTTGAAAAATCCTGCCCTTAACCAGCGAGAGCCTTATGTAGAATTAATAGATGGTACGGAAAAACTGTTATTAACAAACGATGGTATTTACAGGACGGAAAAATGAAACGATTAATTATAACAAAACTTATATTGACTATTCTTATCACTACAGGCGTTGTTATACCTTCGCTTGCCCAATCTGATTACGAAATAGTTCAGAAATTCAAACAAAGATATGAACAAATTGAAAAAGAGATTCAATCTGCTGACAGCCTGACAGAATTAAATTCATTAATTGTAAAGATCGACAGGCTTAGAAATGATAACATTGAACATAAAGCACTGTTAGATAAAAGTCTTTATCCTGATAATTTCGATACATCACTCGAAAAACTGAAAACACATCTGGTTATAAGGAATCAGGATTTCACAACTATTGATGTTCTTCAAATTGAGAATATGCAATTAAAAGAACAGGTGGATGCACTTAATAAAAGAAACACTGAATTAATAAACCAGATCCAGCAATATGAGTTCACGAGTAAAAGAAATTCAAAAAGAGTTGCTGAACTCGAAAAATTGGTTGCTCAGCTTAAGTTTTCTATGAAACGAAGAGATGAATTAATTACCGGCATTGTCGATAGTCTTATGCCACAACTGAATAAAGGAAGCCAACAGTTAAGCTCTGAAGATAAAAATAATGTTTACACAGAGGTAGAAAAGAACAATGTACTGTCAAATGTAAAACGATCTTTACAGGATAATATTCGTTTTATAAGAGTTACCACTCTTGAGCCAGAGGATCTGAACGAAATAAAAAATCAACAGGATAAATTTTCAAAATTCTGGAAAGACCTGGGGCTTAAGCTTACAGATATCTATGCAGAAAACAACAAGAAAGCCAAAGAAATTAAAGATATTGATTCTCTCTTCTCTCTATGGAATGAAGCTGTTACTAATGAAGCATGGACAAACATAAAAGCGGAATTTGCTTATAACGGCATTCAGCTTGTCGATTTTAATAATGGTGAAAAGTTCACAACCGTGATTACATCATTCATCGATGATGAAATAAAAAATATCGGGGTGAAGAGCCCTGAAGAATCTGAAAAAGCATATTCAATGTTTTCAGACAGCACGTGGTTTAGAGTAATAAATCCTAAATGGATTCCTTACCTGCTGGAGAATAAAATGCTTACACAGGAACAGAAAAAATCTATCGATGCTAAAATTGCAGACTGGAATGTTCGGCTTACCCCAGCATCTTTTGACTGGGTATATATATTAGTAGCTTTATTAGCAATTGTTGGCGTTGGATTTATGTATCGTAAAAGAACTTCCACCTCAAAAAAGACACCCGGGAATCCTCCTGATAAATCATAGATTCTATGTTTGAAGCCGACTCAAAACCGACTTCAACATTCCAATTGATTTTACAATTTGTTTAAACTGTTTTAACCATTAACAATTTGCGAAGATGCTTTTCTACTTTTTATTCTAAACAACATAAAAGCTGAGATCATTCCGAGTACAAAGCAGCTAGCCCAGAGACTAAGTGATCCAAAATGATCAAGAGCTTCCGCACCAAGCCACGGACCAACCATAAATGAAAAGCTGAACGACATTTGGAAATATCCCATATACTCGCCTCTTTGTTTTTCAGGTGAGATGCTTGCAACATAATCGCCCGAGGCCGGAAAGAGAATCATTTCTCCAAATGTCCAGATAATAATAAGTAAAATTATTGGTTGAATATCTTCTAAAAATGCAAGTAAACCAAAACCCAGAGCACTTAGCAAAGCACCTAAAGCCAGTGATTTATGGTTTTCCCATGTTCGCATTGCATCATTGAGAGGAACTTCTACAAATATGATCAATACGGTATTTATTGCAATCAGGTAACCGAAAACCGCATTTGAAAATCCGAGCTCATTTACAATGAATAAGGGAAGGGCGCCAATATGCTGGAAGAACACGATTTGAACGGGAATAAATGCTAAAATAAAATAGAGAAACTTTTTATTTTTAATTAAGCTTACTTTATTTGCTACTTCAACAGTGCCTTTAACACCAACCCGTTCATCTTCAACTTCATGTTTCTGCCAGTGAGAGAAAATCAGAAACGATCCTGCAGCTAAAGATGTAATTCCATCTACATAAAAGAGCAAAGAAAAATTAATTGTACTTAATATTCCCCCTATTACAGGACCAATGCTCATACCAAGATTAATTGCAAGTCTGTTAAGAGCAAATGCTGTTTTTCTTCTATCTGGGGTAATCTCACTTGATATAAAGGACATACTGGCCGGGCGAAATGCCTCGTTCAGTATCGCCCAAATGAAACTAAGACCTAAAAATATTCTAAAATCTTGAACAGCAGAGTAAAGAAAAAGAAACAATCCGCTTGAGATCAGGGAAATTGTCATCAGTTTCAATGGACCGATCTTATCACTTAGCTTACCGGAAAACGGTGATGAAATCAGAGCACCAATTCCATAAAAGGCAAGAACAAGTCCTGCTTCGCCTGTTGTAACATTTAATTCCTGCTTTGCATAGAGTGCAATAAACGGCAGAACCATGGTTCCAGCACGATTAATAAGAGTAGCGGAAGAAACTAACCAGATATTCCTTGGTATATTCTTTAATCCTGTCCAGGGATGTTTCATTTAGAAGAATTCAATTGTTTATTAATTAACTCCAGGTAATAATTGCTACAATATAATTGCGTTGTATTTACCTACCAAATTGTGATTGTGACCTGTATATTTCCATATGTAAACGGAATAAAAAGAGGATAAAATGAATAAGATATTATTGGTTCTGGTAGCCATTTTCTTCAGTTTTCCAAGTTTTGCTCAACAAGTTATAGAAAGCGATCAGCAGTTAAATCTTTATAACTCACAGTTGAAGGTTGTACATTCGAATATAGTTAATGATGACTACTATATTTATATAAGTCTTCCCGATGATTACGGTTCATCAAGTAAAAGTTACCCTGTTTTGTACCTCCTTGACGGTGATATGTCATTTGGTATGGCAACAAGTATTGCAAGATATCTTCAGTTTAGTGATAATATCCCTGAACTAATTGTAGTTGGAATTGGTTACGGAGCTTTAAAAAGTTCAAATGGAAATGCAAGAAGAAGGGATTTTACTTTTTCCGAAGTACCAAACAGATCAGATTTTGGCGGTGCAACAAAATTTATCACTTTTATACGTGATGAATTATTCCCCTTTATCGATAGTACTTTTAGAACAGACCCGGGTGATCGAACCATCAACAGTTATTCTTTAGGGGGATTGCTGGCCAGCTATATCCTGTTCACAGAGCCGGAACTTTTTAACCGCTATATAATTGGAAGTCCACATCTTACTTCGGATAATTCTAAAATATTTGATGTTCAGGAAAATGCATTTAATACTTTTACAGATATAACTGCAAAAGTCTTTATTTCAGTAGGTAGTGAGGAATCAGATGATGAATACTTCAATCCAATTGATCAATTGGTCAGCGAAATTAATAACAAAGCATATCCCGGTTTACAAATGGAAACAAAAGTTTTCGATGGGGGGACACATTTATTATGTCCGCCTGAGGCTTTATCTTATGGCTTGATTTCAGTATTCGGAGAATAATGTATGAAAAGTTTTCATCGTAATCCTGAGCCACATTCAGTTATTTAATTTCATTCACTAAAACATTTATATTAAAGAGTTTCTGAAATCGGATATCTGCGCACGAGTACATTCATCAAATCATACCCTGTAATAACTTACCGCTTGAGACAAAAAATACTGATAATGCAATTAGTCTTTTTACGTTATAATATTATCGGTTGTTTTAAACCTTATCTTTTTACAAATTTAATAATCAAGAGGAACATGTATTATGACGAAACCCTCGTTTGCATACCTTTTGTGAAAAGAATAAAGAAGTAATGAAACAATATTTTTATAAATCGATATTAACTTTAACCTGCTTTTTCTACTTTATAGTTCCTCTTAAATCCCAGATAAAAATCCATAAAAGTCTTTCCGTTGAAGACGGATTGGTTCAATCACAGGTAACATGTATTTATAAAGACACAGAGGGCTATTTGTGGTTCGGTACTCTTGGAGGATTGAGCAGGTGGGATGGTATGAATTTTACAAATTTTCAGATTCAGGATGGCCTTTCTTCACCTCTTGTTTCTGCAATAATACAGGATAGCATCGGTGCTCTCTATATCGGAACAAATGGGGGTGGAGTGAGCATTCTAAAAGATGGAAAATTCGATACACTTACAACAAATGATGGTTTAGCCGATAATCATGTGTATGCAGCCTTGTATTCTAAATCCGGTAAAATGTATTTCGGAACGGCAGCAGGAATAAGCATTTATTCTAACAGGAAATTTGAAACCTTGGATGAATCCAATGGACTTGCGAGCAACCGGGTCACATCAATCTACGAAAGCAAGGATGGCTCAATTTATTTTTGTACTGCTGCAGGAATTACGGTTTCTAAAAACGACAGTTTAAGTAATATCACATCTGCCGAGGGATTAACAGGAGATAAAGTTACTTGTATAAAAGAAGCCGATGACGGTTCGCAATTCATTAGCACGTGGGGAGATGGGGTCACAATAATCAGGGGTAGGAAATTTATCCCTCTTAATATTTCAAACGGCTTATCAAATGAGGTGGTATTTACAGAAGCAAAAGGAAAAAACAATAAAATGTATTTCGGAACATGGGGAGGTGGGGTAAATATTTATGCTGACGGTAATATTGAAACGATAACAGAAAAAGAAGGTTTGGGAAATAATGTTGTAATGTCTGCATTTGAAGATAATAACGGAGTTGCTTATTTCGGCACGGATGGCGGTGGAGTAAGCATTTACAGTGGAGGCAAATTTGTAACGTGGGACGTCAATGCAGGATTAGCCGAAATGAGTGTTCGTGCAATTTACAAAAGTAAACGCGGTGATCTTTTCTTCGGGACAGATGCTACCGGAACAACGGTTATTACTGATAGCAGAATTCTTCAGCTAAATGAAAAGAATGGTTTATCTGACAACCGCATCCGTTGTTTTTATGAAATGGAGGATGGAAGTATTCTTATTGGAACTTTCGGTGGTGGAATTGACGTTTACAAGAATGGAAAAATATTGCCAGCTTATCTAAGCCCATCTCTAGAAGATCAAAGAATAAAAGTTATATATAAAAACAAAACTGGAGAGTTACTTATCGGAACTTATAATGAGGGAATTTTAATTTATAAAGATGGGAAGGTAAAAAGGAAACTAAATGAATTGAATGGACTTGCAAGTAATTATATCAATTCAATTTATCAGGATGACGACAGCACTTATTATTTCGGAACCTGGGAGGGACTGAACATTATGAATGGCGATTCCCTGATCCTGTTTAATACTTCTAATGGATTAGCCAATAATTATGTAAATGCAATTTTAAAAGATAGTTATGGAAAAATTCTTATCGGCACAGATGGTGGTTTGAATATTTACGCAAACGGGAGGCTTGAAACTATCAATACAACTAATGGACTTTCCGATAACACAATACTCGGAATATTGGAAGATCGATCGGGCAGGATATATCTTTCTACAAACCGTGGTGTAAATGTTCTTGAATTTATAGAAGATACGCTTTCCATAAGAACTTTAAGGTACAACGACGGACTCGCAAGCGATGAATGTAATCAAGGCGCTGTTTATAAGGATGATTCAGAAGATTTGTGGTTTGGTACAAGTAAAGGTGTTTCCCGTTATGATCCTTCCCAGGATCCACCGAATTTAATTCCGCCACGTGTTCATATAACACGTATACGTATTTTTGAGAATGACCTGAAGATACCCAAATCAAGCTTTGTTGATTTAAGTTATGATGAAGATTACATTAAATTTGATTTTATAGGAATCGACCTTCCCAAAACGGAAAAAGTGGTTTACAGGTACCGATTAAGTGGTGTTGATAAAAACTGGGTGGAGACTAAGCAGAGATTCGTTCAATACACAAATCTTGAAGATGGTTTATACCAATTTGAAGTGAAGGCAAAAAATGAATGGGGCGTTTGGAGCAATCCTGATACTTTTAATTTTAAAATTCATCCCCCATTCTGGGCTACTTGGTGGTTCAGGTTAATAGGTTTGATCCTAGCAGGAACGTTGTTATGGTATTTATATAACTTAAGGGTTCAAAGACTGTTGGCAATTGAAAAGATGCGTGTAAGAATCGCAAGCGATCTGCATGATGATATCGGGGCCACACTTACAAATATATCCGCCAACTCTGAAGTAATCAGGCATATCAACGACACTGAAAAAATTAAAAAAGCGGCAATAAAAATAGGAACTTTAAGCAGGGAAGTAATTCAAACTATGAGCGATATTGTCTGGTCGATTGATTCAAGGAATGATTCTGTTCATGATATGATTTCACGTATGCAGGATTTTTCACACCAGGTACTTTCAACCAAAAATATTGAAATGAGCTTTTTAACCGATGGAATAAATCTTTCTAAAAAAATGAGTGTGGAAACAAGAGAAAATCTTTACCTGATATTCAAAGAAGCTATCAATAACATAGCAAAACACTCCGGTGCGAATAAAGTTGTTGTGAAATTAAAAAATTCTTCAGATCATTTTATCATGACCATAGCAGATGACGGCAATGGTATAAAAGATATAGATAGTAAGAAAGGCAACGGTCTGAAGAACATAAAAATGCGTGCGGAAAGAATTTCCGGAAATGCTGAATATGAGAATACAAACGGATTTAATATAAAAATAGTTACCCCTTCAATTTAATCAGCGATATTAGGAGCAGTTTAAACATTATATGATAAAACTTGCCATTGTGGAAGACGTAGATGAATTCAGAGACAATATAAAAGGTTATCTGGATGAGCAGCCGGAATTTAAATGTGTGCTTTCTGAAAACTCAATTGAATCCTTTTTGTGGAAAATTAAAAATTCCGAATTACCGGAAATCGTACTTATGGATATAGAATTACCAGGAATGTCAGGGATTGATGGAATGAAAATTCTAAAAGGGAAATATCCTGATGTGGAAATTCTTATGCTTACTGTGTACGCAGATTCACGGAGAATTTTTGAGGCCTTATGTGCCGGTGCTTCAGGTTATCTCTTGAAGAATTCCCCTTTTGAGGAGCTTAAATCTTCCATTATGGAATTATACAATGGTGGGGCGCCGATGTCACCACAAATTGCGAGAGAAGTGATTGGATATTTTAAACCGAAACCTCATAATAAAAAGGAATCTGCTCTAACTGATAAGGAAAAAGAAGTTGTGGTAGGACTGGTAGATGGTTTAAGTTATCAACAAATAGCCGACAGATTATTTATTTCTGTGGAAACTATAAGGTCCCATATAAAAAATATTTACAAAAAGCTTCATGTTCATTCTAAAGCAGAAGTTATTAAGAAGTCTCTGAAAGACGAGATATAATCAAATTACCATATTCGTGGGATTGATGATAAGCGATATGATTTATGATATTTGAAGTGAGGATTATGCATTATAGACCTGATCAGAAAAATTTAAAGGAGGAAAAGATTATGAGGAATCAATTTCACTTTCGTTTTTTATTTATTGTTGTTACCTCACTACTACTGACAATGATACAATCGTCTGTTTTTGCACAGGCTATTGCATTTTATTCCGGTAATGTAAAGAATACAGACAACCAACCAATTGAGAATGTTACAGTAAGTGCACAGGGGACAAATTCGGATACAACGAACAGTAACGGTGAATTTTTATTGCAATTTACAGAATTGCCGAATGCTGATTCATCAATCTACACAACCATAACATTTGCACATCCAGAATATCAAACACTCTATAAAAATGTACAGATATCTGAAGGTGACAGTCTGGCTAACCAGGGAATTACTCTTTTTCCACCATCTCAAACTTTTAATGTAACAGGAAATGTAAAATTTGAAGATGCTCAACCTGTTATGTACGGTGAAATCTCTTTTCTTAATGTTAACGGGTATAGCACTGAAAATTTATATGTCTCTACAGATGAGCAAGGTAATTATTCAATCGATGTGCCTCCCGGATCATATTATATTAGGTCAAAAGCGTTATACAGGCAAGAAACAGCATGGGCATACCGATATTTATATTATGATAACGCTATGACTTTACAAGATGCAGATATTATGGAAGTAAACTCAGATACATCCGATATAAATTTTGTACACAACAATTTACAAGTTGGTTCAATATCCGGGAATGTAATTGATGTTGCAGACTTGTCTCCTCTTGAAGGAGTAGAAATTTCCACAACCTCGAACCCAAAACTCGATTCATCTTTTGTTGGAACAGATTCAAGCGGAGATTACTCGGTAGATGTGTTCGAAGGAGAGTATTTACTTTTCGCATATAAAACCGGTTATGAAGTCCTTTTCTTTAACCAGGCTCCAACAATATTTGATGCAACCCCGGTAGTTGTGTCACCAGATAATCTTAATATCACGGGTGTTGATTTTTCATTGCCTGCTCAAGGAACCGGAACAAATAGTATTTCAGGATTTGTTTATGATGGCGAAACTAGTGACCCTCTCCCGGATGTTTATGTTTATGCCTTGCCTTTATCTACCGGAGGAAATGGAAATTCCTCAATTTTGAAAAATGGAAAATCATCCGGAGATGGTGAAATATTAAAAACAGATAATAACGGGGCATATACTCTTGGTAAACTAAGTGACGGCGTCTATACAATTTTATTTTACAGAGTAGATTATGTGAGTATATTTTATGGAGGAACCTTTTCCTGGGAAACGGCAAACGTATTTAATCTTACAGGAAATACCAATCTTACGAATATAAATATTAGTCTGGCGAAGATGAGTGGATTTGGGGGAGAGATTACCGGTTCTGTATCTACTTCCGATGGGGGTGACACACCAGCAAATATTTTAACCAGTTCATTGGTGTCTGTCAGTAACAGTTCCAACGATGTAGTCGCAACTGCTATTACCGATTATAATGGTAAATACCTTGTTCCATCTGTTATGAATGGTGTTTATACCATTAAGGCTAGTCATATTGGCTATATTACCAATGAATATTCACAACCGGTTCAGATAGATTTGAGCAATAATCCTGTTGTTAAAAATATAGATATCGGATTGAAGTCTTCCCCCTCTTCTGTAACTGATAACGGTGGACAAACACCTGAGACCTTTAATCTTTATCAGAATTATCCAAATCCGTTTAATCCCACAACAAAAATAGAGTTCGATCTGGCGAAGGCACAATACGTAAGTCTAAGGATTTATGATATACTAGGAAAAGAAATAACTACTTTGGTTAATAGTTTTGTGCGAGCGGGAAATTATTCCATAGAATTTGATGCTTCCGATCTTGCAAGTGGAATATATTTCTATGAATTGAATGCGGGATCATTCCACCAGATGAGAAAAATGATTCTTCTCAAGTAATTAGTATAATTTTACGAAGGGTAAAAGAAAGCTAGTAGTCAGCCGGGGCAAAAACACCGGCTGATTTTTTATTAGGATTGCCTAACGGAAAATAAATGGTTCACTAATTAATTCGAATGTCCCGCCCCATACATCTTTTCTCCAGCTACAACTTCAAGATGAAGATAATTCTGTTTTGGAGGAAGCGGACAGGTTGCGTATTTAGTAAATACACATGGCGGATTATAAGCTTTGTTAAAATCGATTATCACATTATTATTTGAATCCGGCTCATCAGTGTAGAGAAATCTTCCTGCACCATAAGTCTCTTTTCCGGATGTTTGATCAGCAAAAATAATAAAGAATCCATTACTGCTTTGTAAAGCAACTAGTTTATATTCTTTTCCATTAAAGTCAAATGAAAGATAGCCCGGTGCAAAATCTTCTTCTGTCGTTCCGATAATTGTGGGGATTTCAACCTTTTTAGGTGAATCATATCGAACAAAATGAGCATCGATTTTCCAGTCTTCATTAATCGGAAAGATATCTATTCCTTTAAATTCGTTTAACAAAGGAGCTTTAAGATCGCGCAGCCTTACGCCATACCTATCTCCTCTTTTTATTATGAACCATCTTAATGTTCCGTTTTGCAGCACGGTAGTGTTTTCCTCCAGATCGTTTTTTAAGATCATAGAATTAACTTCATTACTGTCTTGTAGAACTTTAACATCCTGATCGATATTAACTGTAACAATGCTATCGTTTAATATCAACGTTCCTATATGGTCAGGTGCATTTGGCGGGAATTTAATATCATTATCATTTGCTGAACCAAAAGTATTTTCGCCTTCTTTTAACCAGTATAACCCTACAAGGTTCAACCATCCGTTTTCTTTCCTTAATCTATCTTCTCTTTTTTGATGCCATTGCTGAATTTCCGAAATGTATTCGGGAGTTCCTTTTTGCTTAAGATTTTCGTCGCAATGACTGAAGGATAAAGTTATTGCTAAGGCAATGAAGGTCATAAAAAACTTTTTCACTTAAAATCTCCATTTATTCAACTTGGTTGGTAAAGCTACTGCTTTGATGAAGAAAGTTCAAATCTAGAAATCGGTGGTGACATCTATTGAAAAGTTACCTGAGCAAAATCATCTTTTTTGTTTTAATAAAATTTTCAGATTTAAGTCGATAGAAATAAATTCCGCTTGGTAAATCCAAAGCATTAAACTCAACTTCATAGTTGCCGGCATATTTTTCTTCACCAACAAGTTTTGCAACTTCCTTGCCGAGTATATCATAAACTTTTAGAGATACAAATCCAGGTTCTGCAATCTGAAATCCGATATAAGTAATTGGATTAAAAGGATTCGGATAATTTTGATATAAATGGAAAAAATCAATTGCCTTGGATTTGTTTTCTACAGAAACAACCGTGGGATCGATGAGAACAGTCTTATTTTCACCAATTGCCAGTGCCGGACCATTACCAGAATTGCCACCCGCACAATGTATTCTCTTTAAATTTCCAGAATCTGACCAGTAATTTTTTATTGCCCAGGTAGTGCCAGAATCATAAGTGAATAATATTAAACCGTCATCTCCAACAATCCAACCATAACGTCCTATAACATATACATCATTCAAATTTCTTTTTAATGTATCGGGACTTTGTTTTTGTATCCATTGATTACCGCCATCTGTGGTAAACGCGATGTATCCGTAATCTCCCACAACCCAGCCATCAAGCTCACCGGTAAAATAGATAGCGTTTAATTTAACTTCGAAAGCATGCTGTTCAAAAAACGTATCGCCATTATAAAAGTAAATTACAGAATCTCCTGTTAACCAAACTTTATCTTGTAATGGTGAAGTGATATCAGAAAAATTTGTAGAAATCCCGCTACTGATAACTACTAAACCGGTATCTTCGAGACTGCCGATGACTCCATTATTACCACAAATATATCCGGTATATCCGGGGAAAATTGGAAAATATCTGATATCCATATCTTTTATAGATTTTCCAAGTGAGCCAAAAAAAGTCCAATTTTCACCACCGTCGGTGGTTTTATAAACTGTACTATCAACACCACACATAATTCCCCTGTCGTAACCTAACAAATAAAAAGCAATTACAGGAGAAGGTGTTTTTATAATCTCCCAGGTTTCCGTGCTAAAATCAGACCGATAAATTTCCGGTTTCGTCATAGAAGATATAAATCCCTCCCATCTAATTGGCACATATACATCGGATAAATTATTTGTGCTGTCGCAGGGAATTTGGTTACTAATGTTTTCCCATATAGTGGGTTGGGCTTGTATTTTACAGTTGAGAATAAGAATTAAAAGCGTAGAAAACAGGTAAAAATATTTGTTCATTTTTTGCACTCCCTTGTTGTTTTCACAATTTCAACAAAATAAAAATTTACAATAAAATCAACGACATTTTCTGTATTTGTCTTCTATATTATTTCGATTTTATAAAATCAGTTAAATCTACATATTCTTTAATGTTTCTATTTCTAAATAAAATAATAACATATACCGATAATATTATTTTTCTTCATCCATATTATTAATTAAAGCACTTGCTACTCCGTTCGTCCAGCCAAACCCATCCTGCAGAGGATATTCGCCGCCACCGGCATGTAGGGAAATATCATCAACATTATATTTTTCAAACATTTTACCGGTTCGTTTAAACACATTCTCATTTAAAGTGAGCCAACGATCTTTAATCTTGTTTGCTGTTTCATTAAACCCGTAATTTCTCAAACCTTTAATTGTTATCCACTGAAGGGGTGCCCAGCCATTCGGTGCATCCCATTGCTGCCCGGTAAAATTTAATGTTGTTAAAACACCGCCGTCTCTAAGGAAGTCTGATTCGATTTTTTCTTTTACACCTTCTGCCATTCCCTTTTCTGCAATCTTAAAATAAAGCGGGTAACAGGCTGCCAGCGAAAACACCTTTGTTTTTTTTTGCTCTTTCTGGTTGTAATCAAAATAAAATTTTTCTTTTTCATCCCAGAATATTTGATTAATTATTTCAGCCCTGTTTTTCGCAAGATCAGCAAACGTTTTACTTTTGTTATTTTCCCCTTTTAAATCATTTAGTCTGGAAATCAAGCTTTCCGAAAAGTATAAAAGACAGTTGAGATCAACAGGAAAAATATCCGTTGCATTACAAGTCGAAAGTGACTTTTCATCTTCAAACCATCTGCTTGAAAAATCCCAACCGGATTCAGCACCGGCTCTGAGGTTCCGGTACAGTTTCCCCCTTTGATCGATAGGTAAATATTGTGCCGTTTGAGCATCTTCAAAATAGGATTCTTCTCTTGGCAATTCCTCAGGATCGAAATACCTGTTCAGCTTATTTCCATCCTGAAGTTTAATTATATGATTACTATCATCACCACACCAGAATTGATATTCTTTTTCAAGTTGAGATAAATATTTCAGACCCCAATTGTAATCTTTATTAAATCTACATACTAAATCAATCATGGCAGCAAAGAAAGGTGGTTGCGATCTGGTTATGTAATAAACCCTGTTCCCGTTTGGGATAAAACCGACTTCATCTATTAAATAGGAAAAATTATCTATCATATTTTCTACAGTTTCTAATTCACCATCAGCAAGAAGTCCATGCATAGTAAAATAACTGTCCCAGTAATAAATTTCTCTGAACCTTCCGCCGGGAATTATATACGGTTTGGGAATTGGAATTAAGGTGCTGTGTTCATTTATGTTGGAGAGAGCATCTCTCTTTAAAACATCCCAAAGTATTTTAATGTGTTCATGCATATTCCGATCTTCAGTTAGGATTAACTTTTCCTGGATTTCTGATGGAACCTCAAAATGTGAACGTACAAAGGTTTTAAGATTAAATGAACTTTTTATTCTTTCACTTTTATAAAGTTCGTTAATCAATTTGGGATTATTTTTAGGGATTGAATCAACAAATGTTTTTGAATCTTTGAATGTTCCTGAAGATTGTACTGCTGTAAATAATCTGCCCGAAACCTGTATATAATTTTCTTTTCGTAAATCCATTAAAATTCCTCGAACTTAAACTTATTCCTGATGTTGCTGTAAAAGAATAGAATTGTAAATAAAATTCCCATTGGTATAAGAGAAAAATAAAATGCCGTTTGGCCACTGAAGTGTCCGAATATGTAACCTGTTATTAAAGAGCCTGTCGTGCCACCGAGAGCTGAGAAGATTACAATTAGTCCACTCATTGCACTTTGCCTGTGCTTAGGAAGTATGCTAAGAATTGAAGAATTTAACGCTGGGTAAATAGGTCCAAGGAAAAGGCCTATCATCGGCAAAAGAAATCCTGCCAGCGGAACTTCCGTCCAATTATTTATTGAACCAACTTTGATCCCACTCGTTATTGGCAGCACCAGAATAACAAGAAGCATTGCACAGAGAATAACTGTCGTCAGAACTTTCATCCAAGAAAATTTCTTAATAAAATATCCGCTTGCAATTCTACCAAATGCAATTGCACCGGCAAAAATGCTTACTATCTGAACACTGATAGAATTTGGCATTTGCAGAATACTTTTATTAAAAGTGGGTAACCAGGTTTGAATGCTTTGTTCAATAAGCACATAAATGAAGGCACTAAAAATAAAAACCAGCACAAGCGGAAATCGTATTAAGGCAAGCATTTCAACAAATTCATGAACGATTGAAAACTTTTCCTCTTCTTTCCGAACTTCACTTTCATCCAATTTCACCGTGAGCAAATTGAAAAATGCGATAAGACAAAGTACCGCAAGTATCCAATAAGTGTTGAGCCAGCCTTCCGAACCTGGCCCGCCATCACCGATGAAAAATCCGAATATCCAGTAGCCGGAAAGAACACCAACCTGGAAGATTCCTTCCAGCACACTCATTACACTTGCATGTTCATCGGAGTTTTCCGTTATAAGTCCTACTGTAGAATAAGCGGAAACCTTAATCAAACCAAAACTGAAACCGGTTGCTGCAAATAAAATTTTGGACATAAGGAAACCGTCAAAAAATCTCATTCCAAGCGAAGCTGCTGTTACAACAAGCAGTGCGGCTAACATAGATCTTTTATAACCGAATTTAGGAATGTATGAAGCAAGCAAAAAGGAAAAAATAGCAATGGATAAATCTTTGAATGCTTCGAGAATACTTGCAGCTCCCTCACTTACATTGTAATGAATTATCACTTGTAATATGACAATCCCAACACTGTTGAGCATTAGCCCAATTACAAAATAATTTATATAAAGAGAAAGCTTTACTTTAAAATTCCTCATTATATCCTCAGAAGGTTAAAATTTATGTGTATATCATTTGAAAATATTAAAATTTTAACAGGAATGAAATAATAAATAAAGATGTTCAAATCTTAATTGTTTTTAATACGCAATAGTTTATGTGATCTGGATACTTGTGTATTTATACATATATACTTAAGTTAAAAAAACGTGGGTGGATAAACGATGATTTTTTTAGTCCACCCGTAAAGTAATCGATACCGTGGTAGTGTTAGAACTTTTAAAAAATTACAGCAAATTCAGGAACTAAGAATAATAATCATCTTATTCAAAATGTTATGAATTATAATACATATCGCAACTCAGCATATTAAACTCCGGACATACTTCCCAAAATCTTCCGGTTATCAATAATATATATAGGAGGAACTATGTATAACAAATTCACAAATCTGTTATTACAAACATTCATGTTTGTGATGATCCCATTGCTTTTTTGCAACCTAACATTCGCTCAGGGAACCGTTAAAGGTATGATATCGGATCCACAGAATAATGCCGTACCATTTGCTAATGTTCTGATTGTCGGAACCAATATTGGAGCTGCATCAGATGTTAACGGAAACTATATTATTTCTAACGTATCTCCCGGTACCTACGACCTTAAAGCCAGTGCTGTAGGGTATAAGACTGTAGTAGTTTCGATCACTGTAACAAGTGGTGAAACTACAACACAAGATTTTACCCTGACGCAGGACGTTTTGCAAATGGAAGGTGTTGTTATCTCAGGTACTGCTGGTGGTATTGGTATAAAAAAGAAAGATGCTAGTTTTTCGATTACTACAATTTCTCCCCGTGATATGGAGCAGTTATCACCTCCAAGTACTGCCGCTGCATTGGATTTAGTCCCCGGTGTTTGGTCAGAAAGTTCTGGCGGTGTTGCTGGTGCAAATATCTTCGTAAGAGGATTACCATCTTCAGGTGATGCACCTTTTGTTACAATGTCTATAAATGGTGCCCCAATTTATGGTACACAAACCCTCTCATTTTTTGAACAAAGCAGTATTTTCCGAATTGACGAAACCGTGGCATCAACAGAAGCTTTGAGAGGTGGACCAAGCTCAGTATTCTCAAACGGCGAATCTGGTTTAACAACAAACTTTAATCTGCTAAAGGGCACTGATATAACTATGGGAAAAATTAAATACACAACTACTGATTACAGTGAACAAAGACTTGACGCTGTTTTAAGTGGTCCCATTGCAGAAAAGTTCTACTATATGGTTGGTGGTTATGTTAGTACTTCCCCTGGAATAAGAAACACCCAATTTAATTCGGAAAGAGGGGCACAACTCACAGTACAATTAACGAAAGTTTTTGATAAGGGTGTGGTTAACGGATTTGCAAGACTTACCGATGATCATGGTCAATGGGTACTACCAATGGCTTTGGGTACAGGTAACAATGAAGGTACATTTTCACCTCTAGGTAACGCTACTCGTTTCAGAACATTAAGAATAAACGAACAAGGTGATAGCGCACATTATGATTTTGCTGATGGACGTGGTTGGAAAGGGATTGTTTCAGGACTGAACTTTAATTATGAATTGGGTGATGGCTGGACAGCCAGTGATAATCTTTCTTATACTTCAGGAATGGCTAACACTTTAGGTTTTGTGCCTAATGGAAGCCCGATGAAAGTATCGGATCTATTAAATAAACTTGGAACCAGTTCAATAATGACTGTCGGCGGAAAAACTCTGACTTCAGGTTATGTACAAAGTTATGGACACTGGGTAGTTGAAAAATCGCTTCAGTCAATTACTAATGATATAAGTTTAACAAAAGAAGTCGAAAAACATAAAATAACTTTAGGTGCGTACCAATCATTCTGGTCATCTGAAGATTTTTGGACACTTGGAAATCATGTACTTGTCCACAACGTTGCTAATGGTGATATTATCAAAGATGTTTCTCCTGATAGTGTTGCCGGCAGTTGGAACTATGGTCTTAATGAATCTGGTGACGCAAGAATGTTTGCCATTTATGCAGGAGATTCCTGGCAAATAACAAAAAAATTCAGATTAGATTTGGGTGCACGATATGATTTCTTTAATACCAATTTCACTTTAGATGCTGGTTCCTGGCCAGATGGTACAGTAGATAAAACAGCAACCTTAGATGGAAATGATTGGGCAGGAACTGCAGCACTTAATTATGCTATTAATGATAATTTTGGCATCTATGTACGTGGTTCAAAAGGCTCTCTTTTCCCGAACTTCGATCAGATCAGAGACGGCGATCTTTATAACCTGAAAAGTGGAACACAGATAAGAGATGCAAGCGGTAATGTCTTAAGTGTTGATGGTACTGTCAAACCAAATTTATTCAATCAAGCTGAGGTTGGAGTTAAGATTGATAAAGTGATCTATAGTTTCTTTATTACCGGTTTCTTTAATACGGTAGAGATATATGACGGGGATGTGGGGGCTGCAAGAGTGGCTGCTTTATTAAAGACGAGAACATTCGGCGCAGAAGTAGATGCAGGTTTGAATATTCACTCTTTTAGAGTAAATTTTGTTGGCACTTACCAGAACGGAGAAATAACCTCATCTGATCAGGCTCCTGAAACGGTGGGAAACAAAATCTGGCGTCAACCCGATTTCCAATTTCGTGTTGCTCCAAGTTATGATTTCCAGTTGAGCCAAAGTATTGGTGCATCAGTATATGGAGCTTTTAGATTTGTGGGTCCGCGTTGGAATGACAGGGATAATTCATATCAATTAGATTCATTCACAAAAGTAGATGCAGGTGTCAGCGTGAACACCACAGGTGGTCTCACATTTAACCTGTTCGGTGATAACTTAACCGATGACCATGGACTAACTGAAGGTGACCCGCGTGATCCAAATTCTAAAAACGGACGTCCTATTTTTGGTCGTTCAATAAATTTCTCGATTGGTGTCGGTTTTTAATCCTGTAATTTGTACTGTATTCTATTACTAAATAAATTACTAATGCCTGGCTTTAAACTTAGCCGGGCATTTTTAATTTAAATTATTTTAACTGCCCAATTTCTAATTCGACTTGATTACGATTACTATCAAAATTAATTCTCGGTGGTACTTTTGATAAGATAGATAATCACCATAAATTCTGATTCACCTTTCTTCTATCCGTAAAAAACTCTTTATATTTGGGTGAATGAATTCTATCATATCACCACACTTAAAAGCGATACTTCTCGCCTTGCTTGTTACCTTTCTCTGGTCAACTTCTTTCATACTGATAAAATGGGGATTAACAGAAATTCCACCGTTAACCTATGCGGGTTTACGTTACATACTTGCTTTTGTTTGCCTGCTCCCCTTATCCTTTACAAAGAAAAACAAACAAGCCATTAAAAATTTAGAGAGAAAAGATTGGCTGAAACTGATTTTGCTTGGTATCCTGTTTATCTGTTTTACACAGGGTTCTATGTTTATGGGCTTACAGCTTTTGCCTTCAGTAACCGTAAGTCTATGGCTGAACTTTACACCCCTGGTTGTTGCGGTAATGGCAATCTTTTTACTGAAAGAGTATCCCGCTTTTTTACAATGGACTGGTGCAGTACTTTTTGTGATTGGGATATTTACATATTTCTATCCTGTCCGATTAAGCGATAATCAGTCCCTTGGATTAATTGTGATGACAGTTGGCGTTCTGGCAAACTCAGGGTCAGCGGTTCTTGGCAGAGATGTTAACCGGAGTGGAAGAATCAATCCTTATATAGTTACTCTAATAAGTATGGGTTTTGGTGCAGTCGTACTTCTTGTTGTGGGAATTACATTACAAGGACTTCCTTCGATTAGTATGCAGAACATTATCTATCTTTTATGGCTTGCTGTTGTTAACACGGCTATTGCTTTTGTAATCTGGAATTATACCTTAAGAACCTTATCAGCAATTGAATCCAGCATTATAAATGGAACAATGCTTATTCAAATTGCCGTTCTGGCGTATATTTTCCTGGGAGAGGAAATCTCTTTCAAGGAAATTATCGGTATGTCGATAGCGGCTATCGGTGCAGTTCTTGTTCAACTAAAAAGAAGAATAAAACCAAAGTTCAACAAATCATAAGAAATTAAAACAATTAAAAAACTATCTGGAGAATGAATGATGAATAAAATAGAACCGGTGATAAAAGAGGTAATATTAAATGCTCCTGCTTCAACTGTATGGAAAGCAATTACAAACAAGGACGATCTGAAAAAATGGTGTTTTGATCTTCTTACCGAATTAAAACTTGAAGTTGGATTTGAATTTCAATTCATCGGGAAAGGGAAAAAGGGTCAGTCCTATTTACATATATGTAAAATTATAGAAGTAATACCTGAGGAAAGACTTTCTTATTCATGGCAATATGATAAATATCCCGGTAACAGTATCGTAACTTTTGAGCTTTTTGAAGAAGGAAATAAAACAAGATTGAAGTTGACACATGAAGGAATTGAAAGTTTCGGTACTGAAAACCCGGACCTGGCAAAAGAAAGTTTTGTTGAAGGATGGAATCAGATTCTAGGGACAAGCCTTAAAGAGTTTATCGAAAAAAAGAAATGAATGAGTAATTATAGTAGATAGGATCGAACAGGCATGTCTATATCACTTCGGCTTTCTCCTTTATACATTATGGGAAAACAATAAAAATTTCATCTGGGATTATTTATAATTAATTTAATCCTAAAATCTGGAAAGTTTACATGAAAACAATAAAAATAAAAAACAGTAGCAAAGAATTTGAAATTGGAAAAATAGTCTGCGTTGGTAAGAACTATGCAGAGCATGCTCTTGAACTAGGAAGTGTGGTACCAGAAAAACCAGTGATATTTTTAAAGCCGCTTACCGCTGTAATTTATTCAGGAGATAAAATTACATATCCTTCCTTTTCAAATGAATTGCATCATGAAGTTGAGCTTGTTTTAATGATCGGGAAAAAGGTTAAAGACATTGATATTGAAGAAGCTGAAACTGCAATTTTTGCTTACGGAGTTGGTTTAGACATGACCCTTCGCGATATCCAGGCAAAGATGAAAAAAGAAGGACATCCCTGGACAATTGCTAAATGTTTTGATACTTCCGCAGTTCTTTCGGAATTTGTTTTAAAAGAAGATTATAATTTGTCATTGGAAGATGAAATATTTCTTTCAGTTAATGATAAGGAAAGACAACGCGATAAGCTAAATAAGATGATTTTAAAGCCTGCAGAAATAGTGCAATACATTTCTTCCCTAATGACCCTGGAAAAAGGCGATCTGGTTTATACCGGTACACCTAAAGGAGTAGGCATTGTTAATAAAGGAGATGTAATAAAAGCAGGAATAGAAGGAATTGCAGAATTATCGGCTATGATTGTTTAGTTATGCAGGTAACAAATCTCAATTAGATTCCCTTCAGCCAATAAATTTCTAGAAGAATATAATTCAGATCCATTTTCATTTTAGTTGATAATTAATGTGATGAATCAACCATCTCAACATTTTTTATTATCGAGAATTGGGAGATAAATTTATTTGATGTTTTATATCTGAATTCCGAACTTTTATTTATTTAACTCTCCTAAAGCTTTCTTAATTAATTCTTCCAAAGTACACGCAGGTGAAGACGATAATATTCCATGTATGATTTTTTCTGCAGTTGCCATGTTATATCCAAGAGTAGTTAATGCAGCAACAGCTTCTTGCTTTACGCCATGATGTGCACTACTACCGCCTTCAACAACAACATCTTCAACTTTTGTTCTGAGCTCGAGAATTAATCTTTCTGCCGTTTTTCTTCCGATCCCGGGAACAGAAACAATACGAGAAACATTTCCTTCTTCAATAGCCTGTTTTAATTCTTCCGTTGTAATACCTGAAAGCAGACTCAACGCAAGTTTGGGTCCTATACCACTGATAGAAATCAGGTGTTCAAACATTTCTTTCTCAGATTCTTTGTAAAAACCATACAGGGTTATAGAATCTTCTTTAACATGAGTATGAACAAAAATATTAACTATTTCTTTATTTGTAATTTTCTCAAATGTATTTATTGAAATATTAACGACATAACCAACACCGTTAACATCAAGTAAAATTTGTGTTGGTTTTGAGGTTTTTACTTTACCACTTAAGAAACCTATCATATTTTATTCTTCTTTTATAATTCTTTCAGGAAATGCTTCTGTGAACTGCTTCCAGCTCATATTTTTCTTAATGGGATTATTCATCCTGAATGCATGACAAAGTGCAATTGCCAGAGCATCTGTTTCATCGGATTTTATTCCATTAGCTTTTATGTTAAGCAGAGATCTAATCATATAACTTACCTGTTCTTTCGATGCAGCACCTTTTCCGACCACGGATTTTTTCACTTCTCTTGGAGAATACTCATTTGTGGGAATTTCATTATGAACAGCAGCTAAAATAGAAACACCTCGCGCATACCCGATCTTCATCGCAGATTGAACGTTTTTTCCATAGAAAGCAGTTTCAATTGCAAATTCATCAGGTTTATACTTTTTCATCAAGTTGTTTAATTCTTCATAAATTATTTTTAACCGGGAGGGAATAGGTTTAGAGGAAGGAAGCCTTATTATACCACTTGCAATTTTTTTGCAGGCATTTTTTTCATATTTAATTATCCCGTAGCCGGTAATGTTGGTTCCGGGATCAATTCCCAGTATTATCATATTTTTTTAACGAGGTATTGTAAACAACTTTAACTGGTTTGGTTAATTGTTTCCTCATCTATATCTGCATTTGTAAAAACATTCTGTACATCGTCGTTATCTTCAATCGCTTCTATTAGTTTCATTACTTTTTCTGCTTCATCGCCTTTTATACTAATGTTATTCTTTGCAATCCATTGCAGAGAAGCATTTTCAAGTTCAAGGGCTGCGGCAATTAAGGCTTTTCTTACGGGTTCAAAAGATTCCAGATCAGTTTGGATTGAAAAATATCCGTCTTCCAGTTGCAAATCTTCTGCCCCAGCATCAAGTACAATATTCATCAAATCTTCTTCTGTTTTGTTTTGTTCAGGTAAAGAAATTATTCCTTTACGTTCGAACATCCAAGCAACTGCCCCGGTTTCTGCAAGACTTCCTCCATACCGGGTAAAAGAATGCCTGATATCGGCAACAGTTCTGTTTTTATTATCCGTAGCAACTTCAACCATTAACGCAACTCCTGCCGGACCATAACCTTCGTAAACAAGCTCATGATAAGTTACTCCTTCGAGTTCGCCGGTAGCTTTTTTAATCGCTCTTTCAATATTATCTGCGGGCATATTTGCAGCTTTTGCATTATCTACTGCAAGACGTAATCTTGGATTTCCACCGGGATCGCCTCCACCTTCACGTGCAGCTATCGTAATTTCCTTGATCAGTTTCGTAAACATCTTTCCCCGTTTAGCATCGGCTGCCCCCTTTTTTCTTTTAATTGTTGCCCATTTTGAATGTCCTGACATTATAAAGTCTCCTGCATTTGCTCTTTAGTTTTTATATCTTTCAATCTGAACTGTGGAAAAGTTCTTTCATCCCTCACAGTTTTATCGATCGAATAAACAATATTTAAATCGCCATTTGAATTTATTAAAGTATCGTAAAAGTCTTTCATATTAAAACCGATACAATCAAAAACCTTGTTTGTTCCATCCTGTTTAAAACTACAAAGAAGATGATCGTTACCAACAATCCTTGGTGTGTTTACAACCTTAACATTCTTAGAAAGAAAAACCGGACGCATATTTCCCGGTCCGAATGGAGCAAACAAGTCTAGAATCCTTAAGAACTTGGGAGTTATTTCCGAGAAACGAAGCTCAGAGTTTATAGTCAGTTCCGGCATCAGATCGGTTTCTTTAATAGAGGTACGAACGACTTCATTAAATCTTTCTTTGAATTCATTAAGCTTTTCTATTTCAATAGCTAATCCTGCTGCTGCTTTATGACCTCCGAAGTGAATAAGAGAGTCCTCACACTTCTGTAAAGCCTCGTAAATATCAAAATTAGAAATACTTCTCGCAGAACCTTTAGCAACTCCATCTATTGTTGTTAACATGATGGTTGGTCTGTAATATTTTTCAACTAAGCGTGAAGCCACAATTCCAATAACTCCCGGATGCCATTCTTCCTGGTGTAAAATGATTGCCATTTCATTATCAAGATCAAGTGAGTTTTCAACAAGCTGCATTGCTTCGTCAAAGGTGTCCACGTCTATCTTTCTACGTTCATAATTTTCATTTTCAAGCACAGCTGCTAACTGCATTGCCTCGGTTTTATCTTTTGTTATAAGAAGTTCAACAGCGCGTTCGGCGTCTCCCATTCTTCCAACCGCATTTATCCTTGGGGCAATTGTAAACACTATTTGCCCTGAGGTTAAATTACCGGGATCTAAATGACTCGCTTCAATTAAAGCAGCGACAGCAGGGCGCGGAGATTCATTGATAAGCCTTAATCCCTCACTAACAATTACTCGGTTTTCATCTGTTAAAGGTACAATATCCGCCGCCCCGGCAAGTGCCGCGAGATCAAGATACGCCAACGGAGCTTCCCGTTTTCCAATTCTTTCTGCCAAACCCTGCGCAAGTTTGAAGGCAATTCCTGCCCCTGAAAGATATTTAAAAGGATAATTACATCCCGGTTTTAATGGATCGAGAACTGCGAGTGCATTTGGTAATTCTTCTTTAGGCTGGTGATGATCACAAATGATAACGTCCATTCCTAACTGGTTTGCGTATTCTGTTTCTTCTATGGCAGTTATACCGCAATCCACACTTATTAAAAGAGAAGTACCTTTGCTTTTAACCTGGTCGATTCCCAGCTTTGATATTCCGTATCCTTCTGATAATCTTTTAGGAATATAAAAGTCTACGTTAGCATCCAGTTCTTTTAGAAAAAGATACAATATTGCAGTAGCACAGGTACCGTCAACATCATAATCACCGTAAACGGTGATTAATTGATTTTCAGTTAGCGCCTGAATTAAGCGGTAAGTACCCGTTTCCATTCCATCCATCAGGAACGGATCGTAAAGTGAATCTAATGAAGGTCTGAAAAATTTCTTTGCATCATTGTAAGACTTAATACCTCTTTCAACCAGGAGGCGCGCCAGCACTTCGTAAATCTTTAAAGAGTCGGCAAGGGTTTCTACAGCAAAACCATCTTCAATCTCTTTGATGTTCCAGCGTTTTTCCATCATAGCCCGTTAATTAAAAATGCAAAGAACAATTAAAAGAGTCAGTCCTGTAAGCCGAATTCTGTTTCCCCGAAAAGGGACGGCAATTATTTGTCTTGTCCCGATATTACTATCGGGATCCAGCGGTCTACCCGGAAATCTGCGAAGCGAACAACTTCGAACCGGCAAACCGGAAACGATTTCCCTATTTGACCTTGCTTCGGGTGTGGTTTACCTGGCTCCGGTTGTTACCAACCGGACGGTGGGCTCTTACCCCGCCATTTCACCTTTAACCATACTAAAAGCATGGTTGTATATTTTCTGTGGCACTATCAGTAATCGTAAGATTTCTCTTATGATCCCCGGGAGTTACCCGGCACCCTGTTCTATGAAGTTCGGACTTTCCTCCTTCCACTTTAAGCGGAAAGCAACTGCCCGGACTGACTGATTTTATTATTCTTTTAAACTCTATTATAGTACTCTAATATTGAGTGATAAACTTTTTATTCGTGAATTTTCCGACACAAAATATTCCTGTAAAGGAATAAATTCCAATGCTGCAAATATAATAAATCAGGCGGTGTAATTCATTAAAAAATTGAGTAAGGACTATTCAGATGCTGAATCTGCTACTTCAGTAGAAACCAGGATACGCCCGCAATATTCACAAAAATATAATCTGTTATTCTGCCTTATTTCCAACTGTCTTTGAGATGGAACGATATTATGACAACCAGAGCAAGCCGACCTTTTTATTGTAACTACGGCTTTCCCTTTTTTTGCTTTTCTTATTCTTTTATAAGCCGATAGATCCGGCTTTTTTACAGTACTTTCTATTTTTTTGCGTTCAGCAGCAAGCTTGGATTCTTCTTTTTCGTTTGCTTTAATAATTTCTTTCAGATCGGCTTCTTTATCCTTCATTTCCTTTTTCAGATCCTCAAGTGAAGGCTTAATTTCTTCAATCCTATCTGTTAAAGTTTTACTTAGATCAGCAAGCGAGTCATTTTCAACTTCGAGCTTTTTCACCTGTTCTTCAGAATGATCTATTTCTTTGGTCAGTGCATCATATTCTTTATTGTTTCTAACCTGGTAAAGCTGTGCTTTAAATTTTTTCTGATTCTCGGTTAGCTTATCAATTTCCTTTTCATTATCATTTCTCTTTTTAAGCGATTCTTTCTGCTGCGTTTCCATATCCGCGATCTCATCTTTCATACTATTAATCTTCTCTTCCAGTTCTTTCACTGCATTAGGGAGATCGCCTCTTAACTCTTCGAGGTCGTCAAGCTGATCATCAATTAATTGAAGCTGATATAAGATTTTTAACCTGTCGTACAATTTAGTATAGCTCCTTTAATTATTATAAAAAATTACCGGGTTTGTTGAACCACTATATTTAAACACTTTTATCTTACTTTCATTTTTCAGAAAGTTCTTTAATCTTTTTTGAACTTCATTTAGGGATGGAATCTCAGTTTCATAATGTCCTGCATCTATGAATAATATTCTATCTTCTGCCTCCTGGAATGCATGATATTTTACATCTGCGGTTACAAAAGCATCTGCACCACTGTTTATTGCTTCTTCCAGATATTCTGAGCATGAACCACCACAAACCGCAACTTTGCTAATTGATCTGTTCCTACCGTTAGCGTACCGGAAGTTTTTAATTTTTAATTGCCTGGAAACATGCGCAAGGAATTCATTTTTTTTCATTGGTAAATTTAATGTGCCAATGGCACCGCTTCCGTAATTGACATTTTTATTTTTTAGAGGATAAATATCGTATGCAGGCTCTTCGTATGGATGAACATACATCATCGCTTTTATTACTTTATGGATTTTCCAGGAATCAACCAGAACTTCCAGTTTTATTTCCTTTACTGATTCTGTTTTTTCTTTTTCCCCTATATATGGATTAGAAGCTTCTGAACCCTGAAAGGTTCCGGTACCTGGAGTGCGGAAACTGCAATTTGAGTATTCACCGATTATACCACCGCCGGCTTCATGAATTGCATTAGCTACTTCCTGTAGATTTTCCTCCGGAACAAATACTGCAAGTTTAACCTGGTTCTCTGTTAAGTTATTAAGAAACTTTATGTTATGGAGTTTTAATCTTTTTGCAAGCTGAAAACTTACACCACCCTTCGTGTAATCAAAGTTTGTATGTGCAGAATAGAGTGTGAGATTATTTTTAATGAGGTTTTCAATAAGTCCTGCTATATTATTTCGGCGTACATCTATTTTCTTTATAGGTTTAAACAATAGCGGATGATGTGTTATCAATAAATTACATTTCTTTTTTATTGCTTCGTCTATAACTTTTTTATTCAAATCAAGACTGAGCATTATATTTTTTAATTCTCTTTCAGTCGTTCCAATTTGTAAACCAACATTGTCCTTTCCCCAGGCAATTTCTTTTGGTGCCCAATCTTCCAAATATTTAATAATTGTTTTGCATTTCATAACAAAAAAAATGCACCCCGACTGAATCGGGGTGCATTTTTAATTTTCGTTCTTACGGGGAATCACTCTTCCCTATGTAAACCTTGTCAAGAAATTTCTTTCTATCCGTTTTAATGTCTCTCATAATAAGCGTAGTAATATAGCAGAATTTTATATCATTATCAATTTCCTGTGATTTACAACATTTCAGGACGAATTTTCGGAAGGTTCGCACCAATTTTCATCACTTTTAATTAGCTCTATCAGCGCATCAACAGCTTCAGAAGCAGGAACATTCCGTTTAACAACGTTCTTTTCCCTGTAAAGCGTTATTCTATCTGTACCCGATCCGACATAGCCATAATCAGCATCAGCCATTTCACCGGGTCCATTTACAATACATCCCATAACAGCGATTTTCACACCTTTTAAATGTTCCGTCCTT
>JAJDNK010000123.1 GCA_022340715.1 bacterium BMS3Abin03
AATAAAATTTTTTATAAATGAAATACGATGTTCAATTAAACCGGTTCCGGATTCTACTAACCGGTTTGTCCAGGAATCAAGTTCATTTGTCATACTACTGTTTCTACTTTCTTTCATCTTGCTTAATAAAGATGAGCGATGCCTTAACGTTCGGTTATAATCAAGTAGATTTTTAAGATACGTATTACTACCTTGAGAAATTACTGAATCAACAAATTTTCTTCGTTCTCCCGGTATTCCTTGTGTAATTGCATGATCTGCCGGCGTAAGTAAAACTACAGGAAACTTACCTATAATTTCAGATGATTTGTTTTCCTGTTTTTCGTTCAAATAATAATACTTTTTTGATTCATTTATATCGTAAATTACTCTTACTTTATCTCTGGTTAAATCTGAAAAGTATCCGTCTATTTCAAAATTGTTATTCCCAAATTTAACTACTTCACCATCGCTTTTAGCACAAAAACTTTTTGTTGTACACAAATAATAAATAGATTCGAGGACTGAGGTTTTTCCCTGGCCGTTATTGCCAACGATATAATTCAAATTTCCGGAGAATTCAAGTTTAATGTTACTATGTATTCTGAAATTCTTTAACTTTATCGAGGTTAGGACCATCTCAGCTATTTAAACGGACAGGCATTAAGAGCAACATAAGGTCTTCATCTTCATTTTCACTTTCAGGTACAATAATACAAGCCTTGGTAGGTGAATGCAGTCTGAATATAACGCTTTCATCACCAATGTGGGTGAGAATATCGTTTACGTAGGCTGTATTAAAACCAATATCCATCTGCTCACCATCATACTTGCATTTTATATTCTCAATCGCATTTGAACCATGATCAATATCTTCTGCAGATACTTCAAGATTATCATTGCTTATGGATAATTTAACCTGTTTGGAACTCGATGAAGAAAATAACATCATTCTTTTAATAGTTGAATTAAGTTCCGATCTGTTAACATATAACTTGTTTTCATTTTCAAGAGGTATGACACTGCTGTAGGCAGGATATTTTTCACCTATCATTCTTGTTACAAATTCTATATCACCTATATGAAATGATGCGTTTGACTTGCTGAAATATATTTTTACATCTGCGTCATTTAATAATTTTGAAAGTACAGAAATTGCTCTTTCCGGAACTATGTACTGTTCTTCCTTTTCAGACTTCAGATTTTTATTAACAAATTTCACAAGCCTGTGTCCATCTGTTGTAACAAACCTTAATCCATCAGATGCAAACTCGAATAATGTACCTGTCATAGCCGGTCTCATATCTTCTTTGCTCATTGCAAATGATGTTTGATCAATAGCTTTTTTTAAATCTAATCCATTTATTACTATTTCTTTTTCTTCAGAGACAGAAGGAATTTCAGGAAAGTCCTCCGGCGAGGCGTAGCCAATATTATAAACTCCGTTTTCAGTAGATAGTTTAAGTTTTGCACCTCCATCTGTAGTAAAAGTTATTTGTGTTTCCTCAAGCGAGCGGATAATATCAAAAAGTAATCGCGCAGGTATAACCATTTTCAGGTTTTCATCGGACGCAACATTAATTGAAGAACTTAATGCGATTTCCAAATCTGTTGCACTTACAGTCATAGAACCATTCTTAATTTCGAAAAGAAAGTTCTCCAAAATAGGCATTGGCGTCCGGGTTGGAACTGCAGGTATTATCTTACTGAGGAGCTTTTCAAGTACTTTACTATTAACTTTAAATTCCATTTAATCTTCTCCGATTTTAACGTAGTAAAATACAAAAATGAGCGTCTAATCTCAATGAGTTAATGATTAAGAAATGTTATAAAAAGAAAGAAAATCCCCCGGATTTTCAAACTTTTTATATGTAAAGATGATAAGCTGTTTTTAAGGATTCAGAGGATCTGAACCGCCGGTATCTGATAGATCATCAGATGTTGTTACAGAAGCTCCCAGAGTATATACACCATCAGAATATGAACTAGAATAAACAACCAATATTTTCGTTCCTGCTTTTAATGTAAACTGGCCAGATACCGCACCTTCCGTTTTATAACTTGTTGCTCCAGCCGGTACTTCGTATGTGGTTTCATAAGCATAGGTTCCTTTTGGTAATTCTGTAAGAACTGTTGTTGCACCAGCGTTAACCTCTATTATGGAAGCCCTAAAGTTTATATAAACTTTATTGGATGCAATGTTGCGAAATGTAATTTTATTATCTACATTGGACGCACATCCCGGCAAAATTGACATAAGAATCAATAATATAGCGGCGATTCTTAATACATTTTTCATTATATCCTCAATATTTTGATTTTCATTCTTTTAACTATTATTAGGGGCAAATTCCATGCCAGTATATCAACCTATAATCTATAAAATTATTACTAATTAATCATAATTAAAGAAGTTAGTAACAACACTATTATAATTAATTATCTAATTAATACTTAATTAAATGTAATTATTACGTTGTTAATAAGTCGATAAATCAATAACTAGTTCAAATATAAATAGTTATATAAAATATTAAGTCTTATAACATGTTAATTAGGTGGGAAGGAAAAACCTTTATTAACATAGTATTTAATAACCTGGACTTAATAACATGTTAAATAAGATTTGTTAACAACATATTAACAATAAAAAAAGCTCCGTTAAGGAGCTTCAGAATAATAAAATAAATTGGTTAATCTCAGGCTGTATTTAGCTCAATTTGATTTTTCAAATCTTCTATCATTTCACGTACTGATTTATCGTTTTCTTTTGAATTTTCTATGGAAGTGCATGCATGTATAACAGTAGAGTGATCTCTTCCACCGAAATGTAAACCAATAGTCTTTAATGAAGCATTTGTCATTTCTTTTGATAAATACATTGCCAGTTGTCTTGCCTGAACAATTTCTTTCTTCCTGGTTTTATCACGTATTTTATTCTCAGCAATGTTAAAATGATCGCATACAACTTTTGTGATTGAATCTATATTGATATTATTTTTTTTGCGATCTGTAGCTATCTCATTTACAGTCTTTTTAACTAACTCAAATGTGATTTCTTTTGAACTTAGCGATGCATTTGCAAGAATTTTTATAAGACAGCCTTCTAACTCACGTATGTTTGAGGTAATGTTGGAAGCAATGTATTCAAGTATTTCACCGGATACACTCATTCCATATACTTCTGCTTTTTTACGTAGAATTGCAATACGTGTTTCCAATTCAGGAGGCTGGATGTCGGCTGTAAGTCCCCACTGAAAACGAGAGATTAATCTTTCGTCCAATCCCTTAAGGTTTTTTGGTGGTTTGTCACTTGAGAGAATAATTTGCTTTCTGGACTGATGTAGTGTATTGAAGATATGAAAGAACAAGTCCTGTGTTTTTTCTTTGCCGATCAGGAACTGTATATCGTCAATTATTAAAACATCCATTCCACGATAAAAATTTGAAAATTCATTTACACGATTGGATTGAATTGACTCGACAAACTCAACAGTGAAAATATCAGTAGATAAATAAATTACTTTTCTATCCGGGAATTTATTTACAATCTCGTTTCCGATAGCTTGTATCAGATGAGTTTTACCGAGTCCTACACCACCATAAACAAAAAATGGATTAAAGGACGTCCCACCAGGATTATCACTAATTGCCCCTGCAGCAGCTCTGGCTAATTGATTGCCTTCACCTGTAATAAAATTCTGAAAGGTATATCTTGGATTCAAATAAGATTCAAAGCTGTGTTTAACTTTTAATTTTTCTTTAACTATGATTTCATTAGTTTCATTATAGTTGCTTGGTGGTTCGGAATCTTCATCGGAATTACTATCTATTATGTAGGACAATTTAGCATCAGGACCGATTACTTCTGATATGGTCTTATTTATTAATGAATTATAGTGTTCATCGATCCACTCCCAGAAGAACTGACTCGGTAATTCAACCTTAAGTGTATTGTCTTCTAGTTGTAATGGTCTTATAGGTAAAAACCAGGTATTGTACGTCATTTGAGTGACGTTCTTTTTTATTCTACCTAAACAATTCTTCCAGATAGTAGAAAGATCATTTAAAGAAGTTTTTTCTGTCAATTCAGCGCCCATTTTCAAGTTATCCACAAGTTAAAACTTAAATAAATATTTGAATATTGCTCAATTAGGGGTAAAATAATGACCTATCTGAAGTATATTAACATTTTGTTAACATAAGATGGGGCACGTTAACTCCTTTGTTTATAAGCGTATTAACCAGATTATTTAAAAAAGACACACAAAAATCACTTGTTAAGCTAAGCATGACACACAAGACATAATGTGAAACGTTTTCACAAGAAACAGTTGTCAACATGTTATCCACACAAATCTCAGTGCCTGATACTAAGTAAAAAATAGAAACTATTTATATATGGAGCAAATTAATTCTGGATAAATAATAAAATATTTTCATTAATAACTTTATTAAAAGATTTTGCAAACAAAACAGCTTGTATAATTGAACTCATGCACTTAAATTTGTATTCTTTTTTGAAAGATTTTGAGGTATAAATGAAAAGAACGTATCAACCAAGTAACAGAAAAAGAAAAAATAAGCATGGTTTCAGGGAAAGAATGAAAACCAAAAACGGAAGAAAAGTGCTCTCCCGAAGAAGAACAAAGGGTAGAAAAAAACTTACTGTAAGTGATGAGTTTTAATGTCTGGTGAAAAAATATGGGCTATCGGCAAGAGAAAGAATTAAGCATAAAAAAGATCTAAATAAAATATTCCAATCCGGCACAACCGTCCTCTCTTCTGATAAAAAAATTATAGCATACTATTTTGTTGATGTTACTACACAACAGCCAGTGATAAAATTTGCTGTTACTATATCTAAAAAACTTGGAAATGCGGTCTGGAGAAACAGACTAAAACGCATCTTTAGAGCAGCCTACAGATTAAATAAAGCCGGACTTATAGATAAGTGTTTAATAAATAGCAAAAGTGTAAATCTCGTTTTATCACCACATAGGTTAAATCAGGAAAATAATAAAGTGTTAAAATTAGCAGATATTGAAACCGGGATTAGGGAAGTAATGGGTTTTATCAGTAATAGAATTTGATAGATTGAAAACACTTAAACACAACCTGCATCACCAAACAATTTTTAATTTTTGTGTATTATTTCTCTAACTTGTTATATATGTTATTAAAATTTAACCGCTATTTTCATTTCATCTCTGGAATGACACTTAAAAAGGCAAATGATGGATAAACAGACAACAATTGCGTTCGTTTTAATCGGAATAATATTGGTCGTCTGGCTTTATATGACAGCGCCTGAGCCGGTAGTTGAAAAGCCAAAACAAACGGACTCAACTACTATAGTAATCGATACCCTTCAAAAAGAACAAGAAATAAAGCCGATCGTGAAGGAACCAAAAACACAAGAGAATATTCCTACTCAAGATACTGTTTCTAGAAAAAACGAAAAGATTACAACGATTGAAAACGAAGTATTTATTGTTGAACTATCAAACATTGGCGGAAACATTCATAAAGTTTTTCTGAAAGATTTTAATAACTGGTATTCCATTAACGATAAAAGCAATGATTATTATGAAAAAAGTGTACAATTAATAAATTATTCGAGGGGCAATACATATAATCTTTCATTTGTCTCTACGGATGGAAAAGCAATTAATACTGGAGATTATACCTTCACTTCTGATAAAGCCCCAGGAAAATATCAGATTAATGGTAAGGATTCTATTATAATAAGATTTACCTGGAAAGTAGGTGAAAGACAAGAAATAATAAAGAGTTATAAATTTAATGGCTCAAGTTATGAGATAGGAAGTAAAATAGAGTTATCAGGAATGCGTGATGTGATAAGCAACAATGCTTACGATCTTGTGTGGAACAATGGATTGAGGTTTGTTGAATATAACACAGTTGACGAAGCAAATTATTCGAATTCGAGCGTTTATTATGGCGATGAGCAAGCAATTTTAGATGCCTCGTCGGTAGGTGAAAAAGTGCAGGAAGATTATCATGGCAGGATAGACTGGATTGCAGTAAGAAATAAATATTTTGCCGCTGTTATAATCCCGGATAATCCTTCAAATGTGGATGGAGCGTATTTAGAAGGAGACAGAGAACAAATATCAGCCCATGGTGTAGAAGAATATTATAATGCAAGACTTATACTTCCCTTCAAAAATACCGATAATGAAACAAGATCGTTTAAATTATATATAGGTCCTGTTGATTATAACAAATTGAAAAGTCTTGGAAGTCATCTTAAAGCACTTGTTGATTTTGGGAGCTTCTTCGGGTTGAAATTTGTGGTAAGACCAATTGCAGAGTATGTATTGCTTCCACTTTTCAATTTCCTCCATCTTTTTATTCCTAATTATGGTTTTGTTATTGTTGTTTTTTCTTTGATCATCAAAATTGTGGTTTATCCTCTTACAAAGCAGAGTTATCAGTCGATGAAGAAGATGCAGTTGCTTCAACCTAAAATTGCGGAGATAAAAGAGAAATATAAAGATGATCAGCAAAAGCTGAACAAAGAAACTATGAAGCTGTATCAAACATATGGTGTAAACCCGGCAGGTGGATGTTTACCAATGTTACTTCAGATGCCGATATTTGTAGCTCTATGGGGACTTTTCCGAACAGCAATCGAATTAAGACAGCAACCGTTTATACTTTGGATCAAAGACCTTTCACAGCCCGACGTTATTTATAATCTTGGGTTTAAACTCCCTTTGTTTGGTATACAGGAAATAAGTGGTCTTGCACTACTTATGGGTATAACAACATTTATTCAACAGAAAATGACGATGAAAGATCCGAAGCAAAAAGCAATGGTTTATGTAATGCCGATTTTCCTTACGATATTGTTCATGAGTTTTCCTTCAGGGCTGAACCTCTATTACTTTTTGTTTAATTTATTTTCGATAGCACAGCAGCAATACATCAATCATAAGCACGATGGTATGGAACTGGTTCCGGTAAAAAATCCAAAGAAAAAACAAGGATTTATGTCAAGACTGATGGAAGCTGCCGAGCAACAATCAAAGGGACAACAAAAGAGAAGACGTTAAAGTATATATTTAATTAAATTTATCATCGGGCAACACATACTTTTTTCAATCTTAAATTGCCATTGATAGAAGCTGATGCAGACGGGATATTTAATAAAGGTAATAATATTTACTTTTGTTGTTTTAATTTCTTCTCTTCATCCACAACAAAAGAAAATCATTTCTATTGAATTAAAACCTCAAAAACTACCATTTGGTATAGTTGAATATATTCCTGCAGATAAACCTAAGGTAGGTCTCGCCTTAAGTGGTGGTGGTGCTAGAGCAATAGCACAAATTGGTGTACTTAAAGCATTAGAAGAAGCGGGAATAAAAACTGATATAATAGTTGGTACGAGTATGGGCAGCATAATAGGTGGTCTTTTTGCTGCTGGATATTCGTTCAATGAGCTTGATTCTATTGTTTCAAAAACGGATTGGGAAAGTCTGTTATCTCTTAATAATGAAACTAGCAGGAGCGAATTATTTGTTGATCAGAAAATAACTGAAGACAGGGCATTATTTTCTCTCAGGCTTGATGGCTTCAAACCAGTTCTTCCAACGTCCTTAAATAATGGACAAAGACTCTCAAATTATTTTTACCTGCTCACAAGCATGGCGCCGATAAATTCGGGTGATAACTTTGACGATTTGTGGGTCAAGTTCCGCGCAGTTTGTACTGATCTGATCTCTGGACAGATGGTGGTACTTGATAAAGGTTCTTTGAGCAAGACTATGCGTGCAAGTTCCAGCGTTTCATTTTTCCTGGAACCCGTACAATGGGGAGATCAATTACTTGTTGATGGAGGATTGGTTTCAAACATTCCCGTTGATGTTACCCGTCAGAGCGGCGCAGATCTGGTTATTGCAGTTAATACTACAAGTCCGCTTCATTCCGAAGAAGATATGGACCTTCCCTGGTATGTAGCGGATCAGGTTGTTAGTATTCCTATGAAAAAACTTAATGATCTTGAATTGAGCCGTGCTGATTTTATAATTACTCCGGAGTTAAAAAATGTAGCCGCAACAGAGTTTACGAATATTGATTCCCTGATACTTTACGGTTATCTAAGCACTATACCACTTGTTGAGAAAATCAAATTGAAAATTGATTCAATAAGAACAAGCAGATTAAAGGGAGATGAATATTTTATAAAAAATATAGATTATGTATCGACAGAAAACTCAGAAGTAAATGCATTGCTCAACAAGTATAGCAAACAGGATTCCATTTCCAGTCTGGAAATTAAAGAAGATATTGAAACGCTTTATGAAACTGGCAACTTTAAAAATGTGAGTGCGGAGATAAGTGAACAGAATGGTTCTTCAATACTGAGATTTAATTATCAGCAAAATCCAATTGTTATGGGGGTTAAAACAATAGGTGTCAAAATAGGGGATAAAGATGCTATTAATTCAACGCTTTCAAATCTTATTGCTAAGCCAATTAATAATTGGCAAGTGGCTAAAGACATTTCGGAAGTTTTAAAATATTATCGGTCCAGCGGATATCTGCTTGCAAATTGTTATCGTATTTCTTTTGATGAATTAACGGGAGAACTCATCTTATACTTTGATGAAGGAAAGATTTCGGAAATACGCGTTGAAGGAAAATTTGCCAGGGAAACATTAGTTACAAGAGAAATCCCGATTCATTCAGGCGATTATTTTACTTATGCTAAAGCGAAGCAAGGATTGGATAATTTAAGAAGCAGCAGGTTTTATAGCGATATTTCATTAAGCATTGAAAAAGAAGAAGGTAAAAACATTCTTGTGATAAATGTGCAGGAGAGAGAAACAAGTATCCTTCGTTTCGGATTTTTGTTGAATGAAACCTACAATGCACAATTTGGTCTTGATATCAGAGACGAAGATTTTTTAGGTACAGGCATAGAAACGGGATTGTATCTTTTCGGTGGAGCTAATAACAGGCAGTATATATACGAGTTGAAGAATCACCGGATATTGGACACTTATCTTACATATAACTTGAGTGCATTTTATAAGTTTAACGATATTGGAATCTATGAGAACGATACTACGGTAACCGGAAATAGGTTTTCCAGAAAAAAAACAGGGGTATACAGACAAATATTTTATGGTGCGTCCATTTCGGTTGGAACCCAAGTAGAAAAATTCGGAAACCTGATCTTTACGGGTAAATACCAGATAGACGAGGTAAAGAACAAGGAAAACAAAGTAAAAACACCCTATAAAACGAAAATAGTTAGTCTCGGTATTACAGCAACAGTTGATGATATTGATAGGTATCCATATCCGTTAAAAGGATTATATTTTTCAGGATTTTATGAAACAGCACAGAGCTTTTTAGGGGGTGATGAAGGCTACAGCAATTTGGGAATGGATTTATTGTACTACATTAAGTTGGGAAAAAGAAGCACTGTCGTACCAAGGGTAAAGATTGGATTTGGTGACAAAACATTGCCACTCAGCGAACAATTTTTATTAGGTGGAATGAATTCCTTTTTTGGGATGAGAGAAAATGAATTTAGAGGCAGACAAATAATGTTGACATCGATAATGTACAGGATAAAGCTGCCATTCCAGATTTTTTTCGATACCTATCTTAAACTCAGGTATGATTTGGGAACAACTTGGCTGACGCAGGAGAAAATCAGGTTTAAAGATTTACGCCATGGTATTGGCGGAATCATATCGTTCGATACGCCGATCGGTCCCGCGGAATTTGCCATTGGCAGAAGCTTTCTGTTGCAGAAAGATCTTCCTGAAAATCCAATAAGATGGGGTGATCTGTTGTTTTACTTTTCTATAGGTTATCAGGTTAGTTTTTAATTGTATCTCAAGGAGTTTAAAGTTGTTTTGTGAAAATTTTATTTTAAAATAATCTAAAGATAAGTCTTAATAATTAAGAGTAACTATAAAAGCTTAACTATGAATATTAATAACCTTTCAGTATTCACATCGGGGAAAGAGAAATCAAAAGCTATAATATTTGTGCATGGCTTTCCATATGATCACCACATGTGGGATGCTCAGGTTGAAGAATTTAGCAAGAATTTTTACTGTGTTACTTATGATATACGAGGATTGGGACAATCACCCGAAGCAGATGGGCAATATACAATGGAATCCTTTGTGGATGATCTTGAAAGGGTTATCGACGAATTAAAGCTGGACAAACCGGTTTTGTGCGGGTTATCTATGGGTGGGTATATCTCACTACGAGCAATTGAGAGAATGGAAGATAAACTTGGAGCATTAATTTTATGTGATACAAAATCAATGGCCGATGATGATCAGGGAAGATTGAAAAGAGCAGCGGGGATAAAAACAATTAATGAGGAAGGGTCAGAAAAATTTGTTGAGCAATTTATTCCAAATTGCTTTGGTGAAAAATTTATTAAAGTAAATAATTCAGAATATCGGGCGATCCTCAATCGTTCAAAGCAAAACGGCTCAGTTGGACTTAAGGGATGCTTGCTGGCAATGGCTGGCAGAACAGACACAACGGCTTATTTATCTAAAATTTCAATTCCGGTTTTGATTGTTTGTGGAAAGGAGGATAAACTAACCCCCCCGGATATTATGATGTCGATGGCGGAAAAGATTAAAGACTCTAAATTTGTTGCTGTAGAAAATGCAGGGCATATGACACCCATTGAATCAAAAAATGTTGTAAATAGAAGCATTGGAAAGTTTCTAATAGGATTGTCATAATCAGACAGATAAAGCCGAGATGTATTTCTTTATATATTTGTTAATAAATCTCAATCTATATTGCATAATGTAACGTGGATGTTCGAGCACGATTATCTTTCTAAAGAAGTTGTGCTCATTGTTTATTAATGAAAAATAATCAGCGTTTTTCTTACCTAGTATAATCACATAGTCTTTTCGACAACCGAATTCTATTTGTGATTTGACCGACTTAACAATTTCATTTTGCAAAACAATAGACAAATCTTTTGTGTCATAGTAATTATGGTTTTTGCCATCTTTTATGAGGGCAAGGGGATAAAGTGCTGAAATGAATATGTTTGAGTAAAACTTTCTAACTCCGCCGTATTCTTCAATCATTTTGTAAATGAATTTACTAGAGAGTTCTTTTTTATTTCCTAAATTGTTTTCAATTCCGCAAATTTCTTTTAACACAACAGGATCGGTGAATGCGATACCAGTTAGACCGCCCCCAAATCTTCCCGGGTTTATTCCAAAGACACATAATCTCGGTTTGTTATTATTAAAAAACCTATAATAAAAACCTTTAACGGCTTGCTGAACATACGGATGCTTATATGGATTCATAATTCCAATATCTTTAGCAAGTCCACGGGGCTTTTGTAGACTGAGAAAATATTTTATTGCTCTATCAGCAAAGGTCATTTTAGTACAGTTTTCAAATAATGTCTCCAAGTGCGAATTAAAAATAGTATTATTCTATATGGACATATGTATAATTTATTGCAGAATTCTTTTTCATAAGTTTGTTCAATAAAAATTAACCTCGTAATCAATAAACTCGCCATTTTTGTAATTAAACTTGGCACTGAAAAATTTGTCCTTGAAAAGCCATGGTATGAAAATTTTATCACCATCCCAGAGATTAATCTCCATTAATTTTTCGTTTGGTATCCAGGCAAGATTTCCTTCCTTAGAGTCAATTAATTTTCCCTCATATTTGTCTGAAACAAAAAGGAATACATACCAGTCTTCTTTTCCATCGAACATTGGAAAAGTAATGAAACCCTTCATTGTTATATTATTAACAGTTAGTCCACTTTCCTCTTTTATTTCCCTGATTGCGCATTCCTCCGGACTTTCGCCCTGTTCAAATTTTCCACCAAGACCATTCCACTTCCCGAGATGATAATCGTTCTCTTTTTTTACGCGATGTATCATAAGTGTCGAGTCGGTTTTTTTATTGGTGATGTAACAAAGTGTTGCAAGTTTCATATTAATATTTTAGTATTTTCGTTGTAGTATTGAAAATTATTTCTTTGATACCCGTATCAAAGCGATCAGCAATATAATTGTAGTAGAGAAAAATAAACATTAATTTTTTTTGTAAATAATTTTCTTATAATTAAATCTGTTGAATATACTCTAACTTTTATAGGAGATAAAATAATGTTGCAGGATGGCACAATTCAAATGATGACAGGTGATGATTTCTCGACAAAAAGAGGTGTTGAGAACCGATATCAGTTTTCATCTTTAAATGGATTGGGTTTCGATTTGTATGCCGCGAAGAAAGATGATGATGACCTTGATGACGACGATGATTTTAATGATGACGACGATTACTACAAAGACGACGATGAAGATAAAGGCAATCCTTTTGAAAGAGAACCAGATGATGACGATCTAATAGATGATGAGATTCCGCTGGACGATCCGGAGGACGATTTAACAGATGACGAGGATGATTATCCTTATTAATTGATCACATTCCCAGGAAACGATTCCCCTGTAAATAATTTTTTACATAATCGGATACACCCGCTTCCAGCGTAGATAAGGTCATTTTGTATCCTGCTGATTTAATACGTTTAAGCGGAGCTTCTGTAAAGTACTGGTATTTATCTGCCAGATGATCTGGCAGATCTATGTATTCAATATTAACAGGCAGGTTCATTGCTTTAAATAAAGCATTAACCAGTTCATTCCAGGTTCTAGCTTTACCAGAGCCAACATTAAATAACCCACACTTATCTTTGTTTTTGTAAAAATGTAAGGTCATATCTACAGCATCTTTCACATAAATAAAATCTCGTTTTTGTTCTCCGTCTTTATATTCCGGTCTTTGTGATTTGAAAAGTTTAACCTTTCCGGTATCTCTAACCTGTTCAAATGCTTTATGAACAACGCTTCTCATATCTCCTTTATGATATTCATTCGGACCGTAGACATTGAAATATTTTATCCCAACTATTTCTTTGAAAGCGTCGTGTTTATGTGCCCATAAATCGAATAAGTTTTTTGAGTAACCATACATATTTAGCGGACGTAGTTTCTCACATAGGTTTACGTCGTCGTCAAATCCTGAGGAGCCGTCTCCATACGTTGCTGCTGAGGAAGCATAAATAAATCTTATATCGTTCCACAAACAAAATTCGGCAAGTTTTTTTGTGTATTCGTAATTGTTGGTCATCAATGAGTCGGCGTCCTTTTCGGTGGTTGAAGAATTAGCCCCCATGTGAATAATCACTTCTGCTTCTTCATACTTTCCTGCCGATATTTGATCAAGAAAGAGATGTTTGTTTATAAAATCCTCAAATTTCAACCCAACAAGGTTCTTCCATTTTTCATCTGTTCCTAACTCATCTACAATAATAATATCATTTTCACCCCCCTTGTTTAATGCCCACACAATTGCGCTACCGATGAAACCAGCACCACCTGTTACAACGATCATATCATTTTCCCGGGATGAACTAAATTGGTTTATAATGCAAAGCAATTTAGTTATATTTAAAATCCTTTTCAAAAGGAAGATTTGTAGTTTATATTACCTCACTGTTAGTTAGAATCCACCTTTCATTTGGTATTAGAAATGTTCGGATTGAATTACTTAACAGAGACTTGACAATAAAAACAAACGATTAAAATGTTCGTTACCTTAGAAAAACTTCAGAATATATTACGAGATAGAATACTTATCCTTGATGGTGCGATGGGCACGATGATTCAGCAGCATAATTTATCGGAAGATGATTTTCGTAGTGAAAGATTTAAAGATCACCCTCACGATCTTAAGGGCAATAATGATCTGCTTTCTATTACACAGCCGGAGATAATTAAAAAGATTCATCGTGCATATTTTGAAGCAGGAGCAGACATTGTTGAAACCAACACATTTAGTGCAACAGCTATTTCTCAAGCAGATTATAAAATGGAAAACCTTGCGTATGAGGTAAATTTAGCTGCAGCAAAAATTGCGAAAGAAGTATCTGCAGAGTTTAATGATAAGGAAAATGAAAAACCAAGATTTGTTGCGGGCGCTCTAGGTCCTACGAATAAGATGCTTTCGCTTTCTCCAAATGTAAACGATCCTGGATATCGAGCCGTTACCTTCGATCAGATGGTAAATTCTTATTACGATGCAGTAAGAGGTTTGGTTGATGGAGGTGTCGATATACTTTTAATCGAAACTATCTTTGATACACTTAATGCAAAATCAGCAATTTTCGCCTGTGAGAAATATCTTGAAGAAAAGGGCCTTGATTTGCCGATAATGATTTCCGGTACAATTGTAGACCAAAGTGGAAGAACCTTATCTGGTCAAACTACTGAAGCCTTCTATATTTCTGTTTCACACGTGAAGAATTTGTTGAGTATAGGACTTAATTGCGCACTTGGTGCCAAGCAGATGCGACCTTTTGTTGAAGATCTCTCAAACATTTCAGATAAGTTTTTATCTGTATATCCAAATGCCGGGCTTCCAAACGAATTAGGAAACTATGATGAAACTCCGGAAATAATGTCTGGTATTCTGAAAGATTTCCTTGAGAACGGTTTTGTGAATATTGTTGGCGGTTGCTGTGGCACAACCCCTGATCACATTAAAGCAATTATGGAAATTGTTAAACATTATAAACCAAGGATTCCCCAAAAGAAGAATCCCTTTCTGTGTTTAAGCGGAATGGAGCCTGTCATCTTTCGTCCGGAGTCTAATTTTATGAATATAGGTGAAAGGACGAATGTTACCGGATCTAAAAAGTTTGCACGGCTTATCAAAGAAAGTAAATTCGAAGATGCTCTATCGGTGGCAAAAGATCAGGTTGAAGGCGGGGCCCAGATTATTGATGTAAATATGGATGAAGGAATGCTCGATTCTGAAGAAGTGATGAAAAAATTTTTGAATCTCATCGCTTCCGAGCCCGACATAGCGAAACTTCCTGTAATGATTGATTCTTCCAAATGGTCGGTTATAGAAGCAGGATTAAAGTGTCTTCAGGGAAAGGGAATCGTAAATTCTATTTCTCTTAAAGAAGGAGAAGAAGTTTTTAAGGAACACGCAAGAAAGATTTTGAGATATGGTGCTGCAACTATTGTAATGGCTTTTGATGAAAAAGGACAAGCTGATACTTACAAACGGAGAATGGAAATTTGTAAACGCGCTTATAACATTTTAACTAAGGAAGTAAATTTTCCACCGCAAGATATAATCTTCGATCCTAACATTCTGGCAATAGCTACTGGAATTGAAGAGCATAATAATTATGCTATTGATTATATTGAAACCACAAAATGGATAAAACAAAATCTTCCTCTCGCAAAAGTAAGTGGGGGAGTAAGTAACCTTTCTTTTTCTTTCAGAGGAAATAACACCGTTCGTGAAGCGATGCATTCCGCCTTTTTATTTCATGCAATTAAAGCCGGGATGGATATGGGAATAGTTAATGCGGGTCAGCTTGAGGTTTATGAGGAAATTCCAAAAGAGCTTCTGAATAAAGTTGAAGATGTAATACTTAACAGAAAACCTGATGCAACAGAAAGGCTGATTGATTATGCCGAGAGTATAAAGAATAAGGATCGATCGGGCACCGAAAAAGAAACCAAAAAAGATGAATGGCGAAACACTTCTGTTGAAGAAAGACTTAAACACGCACTCGTAAAAGGGGTTGTTGATTTTATCAGTGATGATGTGGAAGAAGCCAGGAAAAAATATTCACGACCACTTGAAGTAATTGAGGGACCATTGATGGAAGGAATGAATGTAGTGGGCGATCTGTTTGGTGCCGGCAAGATGTTTCTTCCGCAGGTAGTAAAAAGTGCAAGAGTAATGAAGAAAGCAGTAGCACAATTGATTCCTTTTATAGAAGCAGAAAAGGAAAAAGATCCTTTATCTTCTAGGAACAGGGGAAAAGTGTTGATAGCGACGGTCAAAGGAGATGTTCACGACATAGGTAAAAACATAGTTGGGGTTGTACTTGGATGCAACAATTACGAGGTGATTGATCTTGGTGTTATGGTTCATTCAGAGAAAATACTTGAAGCGGCGATCAATGAGAATGTGGATGTAGTTGGGCTTAGTGGGCTTATCACTCCCTCTTTGGATGAAATGGTTCATGTCGCAAGCGAAATGGAAAGAAGGGGAATGACACAGCCCCTGTTAATAGGTGGTGCTACCACCTCCCGAATTCATACCGCAGTTAAAATTGCTCCCAAGTACAGCGGAGCGGTAATTCATGTTCTCGATGCATCGAGAAGTGTTCCGGTTGTAAGTAGCCTCTTAAGAGAAAACGGTGAGAAAGAAAAGTTCATTAAAAAGAAGAAAGAAGAATACGACAAGCTAAAAGATGATCATCTTAAAAGAATATCTGAAAAGAATTATATTGCAATTGAGCAGGCAAGAGAAAACAGGTTAAGAATTGATTGGGATAAGGCAGAAATTAAAAAACCAAATAGGTTAGGTGTTGAAGTAATAAATGATTTTACGCTTGAGGATTTGAAATCTTATATTGATTGGACACCTTTCTTTCTCACATGGGAGTTGAAAGGGAAGTATCCAGCGATCTTTGAAGACAAAAAATATGGTAAAGAGGCAAAAAAACTATTTAATGATGCAGAAAAATTACTAGGTGAAATAATTAGTAAAAAATTGCTTAAAGCAAATGGAGTAGCAGGAATTTTTCCGGCTAATTCAATAAATGATGATATTGAAATCTATTCCGATGAAAGAAGAATAGGTGTAAAAAGAGTGCTTCATACATTAAGGCAGCAGATGATTAAATCGGCATCGCAACCAAATTATGCGCTCGCGGATTTTATTGCGCCGAAGGAAAATAAGGTTAATGATTATATCGGAATGTTTGCAGTTACATCGGGATTAGGTATAGAAAAAATTGTAAAGGAATATGAAAATCAACATGATGATTATAACAGTATATTAGTAAAAGCGCTTGCAGACAGGCTAGCTGAGGCGTTTGCTGAATACCTTCATGAAAAAGTTAGGAAAGAGATATGGGGATATTCGCAGGAAGAGAAATTATCGAACGAAGAGTTGATAAAAGAAAAATATATAGGAATCAGACCGGC
>JAJDNK010000126.1 GCA_022340715.1 bacterium BMS3Abin03
TTTCTGAAAAAGATTACAAAGATATGGTGCAGGAAGTTGTTAAGGTTATTCGCGGTAAAACAGATGACCTGATAAAAGAGCTTGAAGTAAAAATGGAAACTGCAGCTTCGCAAACCGAATTTGAAAAAGCCGCAGAGACTAGGGATAAGATTGAACAATTAAAAATAATCTCATCCAGACAAAAGATAGTTAGTAACGATTTTGAAGACAGGGATGTAATTTCTGTTGCATATGAAGGAAAGGATTCTGCTTGTTCCATTTTTAATATAAGAAACGGAAAGCTCGTCGGTAAGAAACAATTACGTCTTAATCTTAAAGGAGCTGAAGAACTACCGGAAATTTATGAATCGTTAATAAAGTTTTATTACGATGAAATAACAGAAATTCCAAAAGAATTGTTATTTGAAGTTGAGCCCACCAATTCTGATTTAATTAAAAACTGGCTGGATCTGAGAGCTGAAAAAAAGGTGAAATTTATCGTTCCACAACGTGGTGAACTAAAATCACTGGTAAAAATGTGTAAAGAAAATGCCATCCTTCAGCTAAAAGAAATACAAATTCAAAAAATGAAACGTGAAGGCAATGTTCCTTATTCTTTGTCTGCTCTTCAACGAGATCTTCGTTTAAAAATCCTTCCCAAGAAAATTGAATGTTTTGATATTTCCAATCTTCAGGGAACTGATTCCGTTGCAAGTATGGTTGTTTTTGTCGACGGAAAACCAAAGAAAAGTCTTTACCGGAAGTTCATTATTAAAGAAGTTGCGGGACCGGACGACTTTGCAAGTATGCAGGAAGTGATCAGAAGAAGATACACACGTGCAATTGAAAACAACGACTTTCCTGATTTAATAATGGTCGATGGTGGTAAAGGACAGCTTTCAAGTGCAGTGGAAATATTAAACAATCTCGGTTTAAAACAAATTCCCATTATCGGACTTGCAAAAAGACTTGAAGAAGTTTTCTTTCCACTAAAGTCTGATCCAGAATCAATTCCTAAAACATCTTCAGGTTTAAAACTATTACAACAAATTCGTGATGAAGCACATCGTTTTGCTATAACTTTTCATAGAAACCGTCGTTCGAAAAGAACCTTTACTTCTGAGCTAAACGAAATAGAAGGTATAGGTCCATCCACGGCACAGAAGTTGATTAAATCGATTGGCAGTGTTAATGCAATTAAAAATGCTGCTGAAGAAACATTATCAGCTGTCGTGGGCAAAAAAAAGGCAGCCATTATCAAAAGGTATTTTCAACGAGAATGAAAAATGTTAAAGGTACATCTTATTGTAGTATCAGTTATTGTGTTTATTCTTAATGGCAGTTACTTAAAAAAACAATCTTTTGATCCTCAAACAACAAATCAAAACTTTAATTCTTTTCTTTTAACAGATTTTTCTCTTTTACGTGACACAGTCTACACAATGAAAGATCATTTCATTGAAGTTAATTTAAGTACACATCAAGTGACATTACACTCACGATCAGGAAGTGTAAAACAGTTCCCTATTTCTGGAGGTAGCAGCAAAGTTGAAGATGGTGTTGAAACACGAGAGGGTTTGTATGTTCTTCAATGGAAAAGCAAAAAACAATATTCCGTGCAGTTCGACAGCACAGTTATGTTAAACTGGATGAGTTTCAATGCAGGCATAGGAATTCATGCATTAACATCGCGGGGCTACTACAAATATTTGGGGAAAAAGAATGTATCCCACGGTTGTGTTAGAATGTCGCGTGAAGATGCTGAAGAGATATACAGCCTTGTAGAAAGAGGGACTCCTGTACTGGTTCATTATGGTGAAAGTGCTGTTGAAGTAGGATTCGGGAAATCCGAAGAAGTTTATAAATATTTCTCCTACAAAGAACTGAGACATATTTTATCTGAACGTTATGAAAATCTTTATAACGGACGACACTTTCTAAACAACAACCAAAAATTATTAATAGATGAACACAATGTTACTGCTGATGGATTAATTATAGGAAATGCGGAAAGAATTCCATCCAAACAATTTATAGTTCCAACAAACATTTTTAATGATACAGAAACAGCTAAAGCAGACAGACTTGATATTACCTCTGAAAGAATATTATCTGTAAAATCCGGATTGTCATTTAATCCTACGCTGGATTCACTTTACACTAAACAAGGATAGAGAAAAACGGGAAGGTTTTATATTTGAATTTAAAACTTGAATATTTTAATGCCCGCAAAAATTCTCTTCAATCCTTTTTACTCATATCAAATACGATCTAAAAGTTTCAATTTATGATTTCCAGATTATACTTTTTTGCGAAAGTCTGATTGTAATGAATGGATCCGTCCGCTGCTACAATCAATAAGGGGAAATCAATATCTTTATCTCTTAATGCATCCTTCCATCCCAAAAGAAAAACATACGTTGCTGTGGCGTCCGCTTCAGCAGCGGTAGGTGCAAGAATTGTTGAACTCTCAGATAGAGTTCCCGGGTAACCCGTTCTAGGATCTAATATATGATGATATCGTTTGCCATTTATTATTTTAAATCGTTCGTAATCTCCGCTTGTTGCAACAGCATAATCTTTTAAATTAAATTCGGCAACTAATTCATTTGAATTTCTCGGATGCTTGATACCGACTTTCCATAAGTCTTTACCATCCTTTGTACCTGATACGTAAATATCCCCGCCTGCATTGAGTATAAAATTTTTAATTCCCATATTCTTTAAAACTGACGATCCCCTATCAATTGCATACCCTTTTGCTATACCACCTAAATCTATTGACATACCATTATCTTTTAGGAATACTGATGTGTCCTTTTCATTAATGATAATATCTTTGTAATCAATCAGCTTCATTAATTTTAGTATGGTTTGATTTTCCGGCAGGTTTATTTCTTCATCTTCATTAAAACCCCAAAGAGTAGAAAGTGGCCCAATTGTGATATCGAATATTCCATTATACTTTTTAGAATAATCTCTTGCACGCTTTAAAATTGATAAAGTTTCAAAGCTCACTTTAACGGGACGAATTCCTGCAGCTCTGTTTATTTTTGATATTTCGCTGCTGTCCTTTTGGCAACTCAACAAATTTTCCACACGCTGCATTTCCTCGTAGGCAGCAAGCAATGATTTTTTACAGTAATTAATATCAGTGCTTCTGGCAGTTGTTTCGACAGTTGTGCCCATTAAATATTTTGTAAAATTCAACTTATACATCGCACTGTCATGCTGGGCAAACAGAACGGTTGAAAATAAAAATAAGAAAATAAACAGGAAATATTTTTTAATGAGGATTTTCATTTAATAATTTAATTAGAATGTAATACTGTCTACTCCTAATCTGTTTTTACCTGCAATCGTTAAACTGATTTGGTTTGGTATACAAATAAGGTTCTGACCTGGTTTTGAAATTGGTTCCATATTCATACAGGTTTTATGCTTGCAGGTAGCAGAAATGATTTTTACCGATTTGTACTTAACCTGAACATCAACGTGACCTTTTAATCCTTCAACTCTAAAATGTTCTAAGTCGTTATTCAAAGATAATTGATTGACTAATGCTTCTCCCCTAAAAATGTTTATTTTATCTGGCTCAAGCAAAGTTTGATTAGATGAAAATCTTAGCAAAACCGGATCATCCATTAATTTAGGAAGTGAAAGAGAATTTGCACTTTCGCTTAGTGATTGTGAGAATTCATCTGTTGCTTTATGGTAATCAATTAATGACTGCGATTTTACATAAGCGATATCACCAATATGTCTGCCACTCAATGAATATTCTGTAAATTGCAATTCATCTTTTCCATATTTGGAATTTTTAATTGCCTGTTCGATTAGATGAATTGTTCTAGATGGTTGATCTGTAATCACAGATAATGAAAACGAGTCATTATTCTTTTCTGCAGCAAATATCTTTTTTGTGAATGGATTGATTGTTCCAATTACTGCAGTTGCAGGTAAAATCAATGAGCTAAACTTAAGAAACTCATGCCTTACCTCATCGAATTTTGGCAGTATGTCTTCACTTTGATATCTACTTCCTGCACCACCACTCGTTCTGCCGGAAGCGGCAGTTACTGCATCTACTTTTGAAATGGAAGTATTAGTTGTATTGCTATTTGATTTTCCGTTTTTTATGGATGCAGCAGTTATCATATCAACTAAATATCTCGCTGTTAAACTCGTTGATTCAGAAACTTTTTTTGTTACCGAGATACTTGGATAAATAACAGAAACATTAAAACTATCAAAATAGCCGCTAAAATTTACCTGCGTTTCATTGCCCGGTACAAGTTGAGCAAAATCTATCGCAGACAGGTTAAAAAGAAGAAGAAGAAACAGTGTTATCTTTTTAACCACACCCGCAGCCGCTGCTTTCTGCCCCGGTTGCGCCTACTGCTCCCTCCCTGTAATCGAGGAAGTGTTCTTTAATGCCTGCATTAATTGGATTTTCATCGATTATCATAATCGGATCTGCTAATCCTTCCTTTTCCCATGGTTTTACTGTAGCACATCCATATAAAAGTGAAACTGCACCAAGCAACAGCAAAATTCGAATTCTCATTCTTATATTTAATCCTCTTTTAATAATTGGGAGAGTTCTTCATTAAAATCTTTTACATATGATTTATTAAATCCATCATGCTGGTAACGTATTTTACCTTTTTTATCTATAAAAACTGTGGTAGGCATCGCTTCAATATTAAACAAAGCTGGAATCTTTTGAGTATCATCCATTACTATTGGAAAGACTGGTTCAGGAAAAAGCTGATCGAGAAAATGCTTTGCGTTGTTATTATCATTATCAATATTTACTGCGAGCAATTCAAACTTGGGATCTTTATGTGACTTATAAAATTTTACTAACTCCGGCATCTCCTCACGACAAGGTGGACACCAGCTAGCCCAAAAATCAATCATTACAACTTTGCCAAGATAATCGGATAATTTTATATCTTTTCCCTTTAATGTTTTGCCTTCAAAATTCGGAGCGGTAGAACCATTTTTATCCTGGCCGATCCCCACACCAATAAACACTATAATTAGAAGAATTAGAATATTTTTAAAAGTATTCCTCATAAATGAGTTCTTTCTTAGATAAATAAAAAATGAAAACTAGTTCGAAATGAATTTTATCTGTAAAATATAATTAACACAGTGTTTGGATTTTAGTTAATACCGATTCAAGATTCATGATATAAAAAAAGCCTGCATAAATAAAGGGACAACTTTTTATTTATGCACCATGTTAATATTATATAGAAAGTAATTACGGTTACTTCAATATAAAAAAGTGACTTAAGTGTTTAGTTGGTACTAACTTTTTTGCCAATCGTAAATATGACCACAAATAAAACTATTCCGATTAGCACAAGAGAAATGTATGGTGATAATCCAAATGCCGTTGGGATATCACCAAGCAGCATACAAAACAATGCCACAGCTATTGCATAAGGAAGTTGTGTTCTCACATGATCTACATGATTACATCTTGAAGCCATTGAACTCAGAATTGTCGTATCGGAAATAGGTGAACAATGATCACCAAAAACACAACCTGCTAAAACTGAGCTGATTACACCGTTGAGAATTAAAGTTGTATCCGCAGGTGATAAATTATAAAATCCTGAAACGGTGTGTGATAATGGAATAACAATAGGCATCATTATAGCCATTGTCCCCCAGCTAGTTCCGGTTGCAAAACTTGTTAGTGCACAAACAAGAAAAACTATTACAGGCAAGTAGTGAGGACTAATAGAATCGCTTATCAATCCAATTATATAATCTGCCGTTCTCATTTCAACTGTGATCGCTCCGATTGACCATGCAAGTGTTAGGATTAGAACAGCAAGCAACATAGATTTTATACCTAGTATCCATGCATTGATTGTTTCACTTAAATTCATAATTTTCTGTGATAGAACCATTACCGCAGCAACAACACATGCCCCGAAGCTACTCCATAATAAAGAAAGATAAGAATCCGAGTTACTTATTATTTCACGTATTCCGTAATTTGTTATTCCTTGTGAGTTCAGTGAGTTGATACCTGTGTAGATCAGCCCAACAACAGTACCTATGATAATTACAACAATAGGAATAATACCATTATACCACTTTGCTTTTTCCTCGTTACCAAAAATTTTCGATGCTTCTTCAAGTTCCTGACTGGAATCTAAATTATCTGCTGCAGGTTTGTCTTGGTTGATAGCTTTGATTTCAGCCTTATACATGGGACCAAAATCTCTTCTGAAATAACTTATCATAAACACAAACACAAGCATCATAATCGGGTAAAACCGGAAAGGAATTGTAGCTAAAAAAGTTGAGTACGCATTTGCCTCTGATCCGATAATTTTTAATCCATCCTGAATCAATCCAACTTCATAACCAATCCATGAACTGATTATAAAAATACTGGCAACAGGTGCAGCGGTTGCATCAACAATAAATGAAAGTTTCTCACGGGATATTCTCATTTTATCCGTTACCGGTCTCATCAGGTTGCCAACAATCAGGGTGTTTGCGTAGTCATCAAAAAAGATTACAAGTCCGGAAAACCATGCTGAGATTAATGTTGACTTTCTTGTTCTGGCAAACTTCGTAATTACATTTGCGATCCCTCTCGTTCCCCCACTCTTAGACATAATCCCGATCATTCCACCAAAGAGCAAAGTAAAAATGATTATCTGAACATGAGAGATATCCGAGGCAGCATTTATAATATAAACATCAAGTAGACGTAAAAATCCGTTGATGGGATTATAATCGTAAATGAAAACTGCACCGGCATAAATTCCCAGAATTAATGAAAGGATTACTTGCCTGAACAGAAGTGCAAGCAAAATTGCGAGTAAAGGTGGAATAATGCTTAACCAGCCAGGAATCACTCTTATTTTTTCTGGTAGAGATGAAAATCCCTCAAAGGAAAAATAATAATCGCCTGATTTATCAAGAGTAAAAACAGTGTCGATATTCCCACCATGTACGTTAATTTTGTACTTTTTCATTCCTTCATCAGAATTTACAATCATTTCAACCGAAGAAATGTTTTCGGTCAAATTTTCACCCACTATTTTGAACTCATGATCGCTTAAAACCAGGGAAGGAAAATAATCTGCTTGAGAATAAATTAGGCTGCTAAAGAGAAAAAAAATTACGGGAATGAAAAGGATGTTTTTCAATATTTTGTGACTACTTTTTAAGAAAATATTATTCTTTTCTTTGCCGGTTACAAAATAAGTGCTTGAAGAAATAATTCAAAAATAATCATTATTTTTGTTGCCCTAATACAATATGGAATTTATGAAACAAAAGCTTATAATTTTTCTTTCAACAATAATTCTTTTTACAACCTGTAGTGAAAAGAAAAAAGTTGAAAGCTTTCACCCAATAGATGGAAAAGATCTAAAAAAAACAGTTGATGAGGCTTTATGGGGAAGCGAAAAGGCTAATTTCAATTTGTCAGGATTGGTTCAATCTAAAACGCCCTCACCCGATAATCTGAATGGAGTATTTATAGACAGTACTGAATATCAGAAAGATAAAAAACTTTATTCGGTGTTAATTGAAAGTCCGAATCCTTTATACAATGCTCTCGCAGTTTACGATAAAAACCTGGATCTTTATCTTCAGGATAATTCACTCAATGGAAACATTGTAACTAAATGGCAATCATACTCAGGCAAAAAATATCTTGTTGCATCGGAAGATTTTCTTTCAAAAGATTTTTTAAAGCTTAGCCGTATTTCACTTTATGGATTTGTTAATTCAAAATTTTATTTGTTATTCAGAACTTTCACTAAATTCGATAAGGCAGGTGAAGTATCCCAACAAAATCTCAAAAATGTAGACAGCTATAGAATCGTTACCCAAATAAATGCAGATAAAAAATCAAAATTAAATAATGTTGTAGATACTTTTTATTTCGATGCTTCAAAAAATAAATATATCAGTTCTCAGGATACATTTAAGAATTTTATAATGGATGAAATCAGCAAAGCTGACTGGAAGCTTGAGAAACCTGAATTATTAGAAGCAACTCTTGAACAACCCGCAGAAGAAAATGATGGGAATAATGATAAAGACGATAAAGAAGAAAACAAAGAGGAAATTCCGCAAAAAAAGGATGATGTAACTGTGATACCAAAAGGATTTCAGATCTGGCTGAATTCCGATTGGAAAGCGCCGGTTAGTGAACCGATTACAGATTACCTTATCAGCCGATTAGATGGATATAAATACACTAATGCAAAACTTGGAGCCCAGATTATGGTAATCCCGCTTCCGGAAGGAAGTACATCCGCACAATTTGTGAAATACAAATTCGGCAAACCGACTAAAGGGGATTACAAGGTAAGACAAACTGATTTAATGGAGATTGAAAATTACAAAGTTCAGTTTTTTGAACATTCGTGCGAACAAAAATCTTACCTGCTTTTACTAAAAGCCCCGGTTCAGACCTATGATAAATTTAAAAATTTATACAATAATATTATCAATTCCTTTTTTGTAGAGTGCTGATGTACAAGATGCTTTTCTTCTTACATAAGAGTGAGGATGAAGAAATTTTCAGACACTTTGTTGATTTTACAGTACGTTATCTTAAAGAGATTATAAAAAATGAAGTTCAAATTGCCAGGGTTGAAAGTAATCTTCTTCTGGAACAAAAGTACAGCCATTTTTGTGAAGTAAGTGCTAATACAAAAGATGAACTTGATAATTTTATGAATTGTAAAGCAGGGAAAGAATTAAATAAAGATTTAATGGAATTCCATAAAAATATAACTGTTATAACTGTGGATTATAATCAGGATTAATGAATATCTATCTTATAAGACATGGAAAAGCTGAACCGACATCGTCCTTGGTTGACGATAAAGAAAGGCAACTAACCGATGAAGGTAAAAAAATATTAAGATCTTCTGCTGAACAATGGAAAAGCGTAATTAAACAGCCGGATTTCATTTTAACTTCACCACTTATAAGAGCAGTTCAAACCGCCGAAATCATTGCTGAGGTTATGAATTTTAACGATGGGGTTTTAAATGAAAATCTATTATTACCGGGAAGCAGTACAAATTCCCTGATAGAACTTAGTAAATCTTTGAATGCTGAAAATATTTTTTTTGTCGCTCACCAACCTGATTTGAGTTTTCATTTATCAAGATTCATCGGCAATACAGAAGTTAACCTAAAATTTTCCCCCGGATCTATTGCTAAAATTTCTTTCGAGGGTAAACCAAAATTAGGTAAAGGTATGCTGGCTTTTCTTTTACCGCCTGTTACTATATAAAAAGGGTAACCGGCTACACAAGCATCATGCTTACCGCTGCTTCCTTCCGGACCTGACGGAGTTGGGCAATCACCTGTTAACCGGCACCCAAATTATTATAAATACAGGATTCAAACCTCTCAATAATTACTAAGTAAATCAAGAATATTGAAGATGGAAAAACAATTATTTCTTTTTCTGATCTCTTAAAGTGTTTCTCTCCCAGAAAACTCCCTCATTGTAACCCTGTATCGATTTATTTTTTACTGCTAACTTTAATCTCTTATGAGCAAGACAACAATAATATTCATCAACTTCTATACCTATAAATTTTCTTTGAAGTTTCTTTGCAACTACGGCTGTTGTACCTGAACCGAGAAAAGGATCAAATACCAGATCACCTTCATTTGTACTTGCCAAGATGATTTTCGCCAGTAGCTTTTCCGGTTTTTGCGTAGGGTGATCAGTATTTTCTGGCATAGACCAAAACGGAATTGAAATGTCAGTCCAGATGTTTGAAGGAGCGGTATCGCGATAATTTTCCTTTCCACTTTTTCGCCAATCCTTTGGTAAACCTGCTTCATCACGATAAGGGGCTAGAACTTTTCTTCTTAATTTTACTTCACCTATATTGAAAGTATACTCATCGCTTTTGGTAAAAAACCAGATATCTTCAGAACAATTTTTCCAGTTTTTTTTAGCACCTCTTCCCTTTTCCCTTTCCCAGGTTATCCTGTTCCTTACTTGTAGATATTTCATTCCTACATTCAGTATCACCTGTGATGATTTCCAATCGCAGCAAATGTAAACAGAAGCAGTTTCTTTAAGTATTTTCAATATCTTCAGGAACCAGCTTTCAAACCATTCCTCGTATTCATGTAATCTCATACTCTTAAATTCAACCTGGTTGAATTTTTTGTTAAGATTGTAAGGTGGGTCGATGAATAGAAGATCAACAAATTTTTCAGGGAGAAATTCTATTACATCCTCAATTTTCCGAGAGATAATTTTGTTATTGAGTTTATCTGCAGATATTTTTTTATCAAGATAAACCAATTTTTGTTTAAATAGTTTACATTCATTGTTTGTCAATGTAATAGTCCTGTTCAACGGAGCCCGTTTTAAAACTCTTTGTTTCATTATAATCTAAGTTAATAATTAATAAGGAGGGAAGTTTTCAAGCAATGAATTAAATTTTATAATTGTTGTATTTCTCCTTAAGAAGTTTTAATTCTTCAACAACTTTTTCCACACTTTTCGCCAATTTCATGCTAACTGAATTTACTTCATCACCTGATTGAGAAGAAATCATTGCATTATCAAGGTCTATACAACAATTAGCAATTGATTCAACTCCAAGCGTGAGAGCACTTCCTTTCAATTTATGGGAATAAAATTTCAGCTTCTCAAGATCTTTATTAGTGATTGAAAAAGTTATCTCTGACATCAGGACCGGTAAATCTCTTATATAAATATCAAATAACTCAAGTAGAAAATTAACATCTTCCTGGGTTTGAATTTCATTTACAAAAGTAATGTTTTCTTCATTTAAGAAATCCGATTTTACAATTGTTTGTTTTATTTCTTCAACATTTAATTCCGACTCATTATTAATTGTGTGCCGCCACTTAGTTAAAATATCTTTTAATTCCTCAATACGTACGGGTTTATTAATATAATCATCCATTCCGGCATCGATGCAAGTTTGCCTATCATTAACCATAGAATCAGCCGTCATCGCAATAATTTTAGGAGAATTCTTCCCGCTAAATTTTTCTCTAATAATTTTTGTTGTTTCTATGCCGTCTAACTTTGGCATCAATAAATCCATAAAAACAATTTGATAATTGTTAGATTCTACTTTTTCGATTGCTTCCATTCCATCATCGGCTATATCTGCAGTATAACCCAGCTTCTCTAAAAATTTAAGAGCCACTTTTTGATTTACTATATTGTCTTCTACAAGCAGGATTTTTAACGGATCGTATTCTGTCTGGACCTGTTTTGTCTTTTCAAGTACAGGTTTGAAATCAAATTTTTCAACTTCTGCCGGTTGTACAAAAAATTTGAAAAACGCCTGATGTAATGTTTTTCTTTTAACAGGTTTGGAAATCACCTGAAGGTATTTATCATTCAGATTAAATATTTTTTCTGTTTGCTCACCAATCGGGACTAACATAATAATCGGGATTTTATCGCCTTCATTTTTGTGCCTGATTTTTGCAACTAATTTCGTCACATCTTTATTTGATACCTGCATCCCGATAATCACACAATTAATTTCATTCTCACTATCTGCATATTCAATAGAAGCATTAAGTGTTGAAAAGCTGATTGGCGACATTCCCCAGCTTTCGAGTTCTGCTTCGAGTGTATTTAAAGCTGTGGAATTTTCTTCGAGCAGAAGAATATTTTTATTCTTAAATGCCGGTAACGCCTTGTACTGATAAAAATTCGATTCATCCTTAACTTTCTCAGCAATAATATTAAAGTGAAAAGTTGTGCCTTTACTTTCTTCACTTTCTACTGACATTGATCCACCCATCATCTCTGCAAGGCGTTTACTGATAACTAATCCGAGACCTGTCCCGCCATAATTTCTTGAAGTTGAAGAATCAACCTGACTGAAAGGCTTAAATAGTTTTTCCAATTTATTTGCAGGAATACCAATGCCTGTATCTCTAACTGAAAAGTTAATTGATAAATGGTTATCCTCTTTTGGTTCGCAGGTAACAGAAACAAAAACTTCACCCTGATCCGTAAATTTTATTCCGTTACCGGCAAGATTCATTACTATTTGTCTTAATCTTGTTACATCGCTGCTAACAGCAACAGGAACATCTTCATTAATTGAATATAGTAATTCAATATTTTTTTCTACTGCTTTAGAAGCAAGAAGATCGAGTGAGTCTTCAATACATTCTCTCAGATCAAAAGGTTGAAATTCAACATCGAGTTTTTCGGAATCGATTTTTGATAAATCCAGAATATCATTAATAATTTTAAGAAGTTGTTCACCACTAATTCGAATTGTACGAACATATTCTCTCTGGATATCATCGAGAACTGTATCAAGAAGTAACCCAGTCATTCCAATAACACCGTTCATCGGTGTTCTTATTTCGTGACTCATCAGTGCAAGAAATTCACTTTTAGCTTTGATGGCATTCTCAGCTCGCTTTACGGCTTTATCAAGTTCCTCATTTTGCCGTATAAGAACATCTTTAAAAATATTTCTTCTTATAACCGAGCCAATAGTTGATGCAATTGTAATTAAAATAGATTCTTCATTAGAAGACCAGATTCTTTCAGATTTTAATTCATCGAACCCGATAAATCCCCAGTAATTTCCATCTATCAAGATAGGAACAAGAATGATGGATTTAATATTTTTATCTATGAAGTTTTCACGATCGCGTTGCGGGAGTTCGCTTATCACGTACTTTAAAGTGTTACCCATCGAAAAGTTTTCATAGAATCTGAGTGAAGCAAATCTCGAGTAAGAAATTTTATCAAATTCAGGATTATGGCTTTGCGGCTCCGTTTCTTCAGAAACCCATTCGTAAAGCAAACTAAAATACATCTCATCGGTCTCTTTGTTAACCAAGTGTTGAAAAATATAAATCCGGTCAACTTCAGCAGCTAAACCAAGAATTTGCAAAGCCCGGTTAAAACCCTCTTCATTATCTTTTGCAGATATCAGAGTTTTTGTTGCATTTGCAATGCCTTGTAATAACTTATCTTTCTTACTAGTTATTACTTCCTGTTCTTTTCTAGAAGAAATATCTCTATATATACTAAAAAGATATTTTTTATCGTCCTCACCTTTTATATATGAATTCGTAACTTCAAAATCTTTTGTTGTGTTATTCCATAGATGAACAGTTGTTTCAAACTTAGTCTTTAAGTTTCCTGACTTAAATTCTTCTTTATATTGTTTCAATAAATTCAACCCATGTTCATAATCATAAATTGATGATATGGATTGTCCTTCAATTTCAAAACGGGATTTTCCAATCATCTTTCCGTACGATTCATTACAGATATAAATTTTTCCTTCTTCATCTGTCAGTCTCATTCCATCGTATGAATTTTCCCAGATGGTTTTAAAAGTATCTTCAGTAGATTGAAGTTCGTCTTCGGTTTGATTTGTCTCAGAAATTTCACGAATGTTTCCCTGTCCCATTTCCTGCCCATTAACCTCAAATATACCAAGAGAAATCTCGACAGGGATATTATTACCGTTTTTGTGAAACAATTCAGTGCCAATTTTTTTTGATTCCTTATTATGTAATAAATCAGTTATAGATTTAAATGTTGAGGATAATTTATCTTGCGGAACAAAATCTGTAATAGATTTGCCAATCATTTCATCTGGATTGTATCCAAGCATTACTTCACAGGAAGGGCTAATGTAAATTAGTTTACCTGTTTTGGATATACGAAAAATAGTATCGGGATATGAAGCTATTATGTGTTTTAAGTCGGTATTTTCGTAGGCGAGTTTAAAAAATGATTCACTAAGTCTGCTAAGCAGGTTCTGATATTCCTCACTAAGTATGTTCTGGTCAATTAATTTATCAAGTAGTTGTCTGAGCTCTTTTACCTCAGCAGGTTTTACGCTAAGTTTGTTTTCATCCAAGATATCAGTCACCACTTTAGTAATTGTGCTGTTAATGCTTAGGGATTAAATATATTCTTTATAATTTAACATTTTTATTTGAAAATAAATACTATTAACTCATTCTAAACAATGAAGTTATAGACTAAAAACCTTCCTAAAAAAGTTCGTAAATACACTGAAATCGAATAAAATATCTTGCTTAGGTAGGCACATTTATCTAAGTTTGAGCAAACATAAAAGTAAAAATCTGAAAGCTGTAAATGAGAAAAAAAATTGTAATTATGCCTGGTGATGGTATCGGGAAAACTGTGCTTCCTGAAGCAATCAAGGTTCTAAATGCTGTGGATTTTGATGCGGAATATATTCACGCTGATATCGGTTGGGAATTTTGGTGTAAAGATGGTAATGCTCTTCCTCAAAAAACAATTGAACTGCTTGAAAAACATAAAATTGGCTTGTTCGGAGCAATAACATCAAAACCTAAAGATGCTGCTGATGCAGAACTTGATCCATCATTAAAAGGAAAAGGATATACTTACTTTTCTCCAATAGTCGGAATGAGACAACATTTTAATCTCGATATTTGTATTCGTCCGTGTCAATCATTCAAAGGAAATCCGCTAAACTTTATCCGTAAAGATTCCAAAGGTAATTTTGAAGAACCGATTGTTAACGCTGTTATCTTCAGACAAAATACTGAAGGTCTTTATTCAGGAGTTGAATGGACGAACCCACCAGCCAATGTAAGAGCTGCGTTTGAAACTCATCCAAAATGGAAAAAGTTTAAAGATGTTCCGAATGAAGAGCTGGCAATCTCAACAAGAATTATAACTAAAAACGCTGCTACTAGAATTATCCGTGCTGCATTTGAGTATGCAAAAAAATTCGAATACAGTAATGTTACAATTTGTGAAAAACCAAATGTCCTGAGAGAGACCTCAGGAATGATGTTGAAAATTGCAAAAGAAATGGTTAAAGAATATTCAGGAATCGCTTTATGGGATACTAACATTGATGCACAAATGATGTGGCTTACAAAAAATCCTGAAGACTACGGTATCATTGTCGCGGAAAATATGTTTGGCGATATAATTAGTGATGGTTTTGCAGGGCTGATTGGCGGACTTGGTTTTGCCTGCAGTGCAAATATAGGCCAAGAGGTTGCGGTCTTTGAACCAACTCATGGGAGTGCACCAAAATACCAGGAGTTGAATCCATCAATTGTAAACCCTATTGCTATGATTTTAAGTGCCTGCATGATGCTCGATCATATTGGTGAGACTGAAAAAGCAACAAAGATTCGAAATGCAATTGCAAAAGTTGTTGAAGAAGGGAAAGTAAGAACTTATGATATGATGAAACTTCGCGGTGGCAAAGATGTTTTTCAGAAAGGGGCAGCTACAACACAACAAGTGACTGATGAAATAATTAAAAACCTTTAAGGAATTTATATGCGTGATAAAGTCCTGAAAATCTGGCCGGAAATAAATTGGATTCAAAATAAAGAATTAAGAGAAAAAACTCTCGATTGCTGGGTTTATGCAATTGAAAATTCCGTTTTAACCCCAGATGATCTTGAGATTATTCCTTTCTCTCTTTTAATTAAAGATTGCAAAATCACTTTTATGAATCATAAAAGAACGGCTGTTCAGCTTTCAGTTGATATTGCAAAAAAGATGAAAGAAAATTTTGGTGAGGAAATAAAAATTGATATGGATATTTTGATTTCCGGTGCAATTCTTATTGATGTAGGAAAGTTAATCGAATATGATAAAGTCGAGGGCAAACTAACAACAAGCAAAGCAGGAAAACTTTTACGACATCCTTTCAGCGGTGTTGCAATTGCAGACCGGTTTGGATTACCGCCTGAAGTTCAGCATATAATTGCCTATCATGCAAAAGAAGGAGATGACGCTAAAAGAAGTATTGAAGCTATTATTGTTCATCATGCAGATTTTGTTTCGTTCGAACCATTCAAAGCTTAGGAGCTACGATGCCCCAATCACTTGTAGAAAAAATTGCACAAAAATACGCAGTGGGATTAGACAAAAGTCACGAAGTCCATTCTGGTGATTACATAATGATTCAACCAGCCTATGTAATGACACATGACAATACCGGGGCAGTCATTCCAAAATTCAAATCAATAGGAGCAAAAAAATTATTCAATCCTCGACAGGTTGTACACACTCTTGATCACGACATTCAAAATAAATCAGAAAAAAATTTAGAGAAGTACAAAAAGATTGAAGAGTTCTCTAAAGCGATGGGAGCTGATTTTTATCCAGCTGGTCGTGGAATTGGTCACCAGATTATGTGTGAAGAAGGATACGCCTGGCCGGGAACAATGGCAGTTGCTTCTGATTCTCATTCAAATATGTATGGCGGACTTGGATGTCTTGGAACTCCGATTGTCAGAACTGATGCTGCAGCAATCTGGGCAACCGGAAGAACCTGGTGGAAAGTTCCCCCAATTGCAAAAGTTGAACTGAACGGCAAACTTCAGAAAGGCGTAACCGGAAAAGATGTTATCATTTCTCTTTGCGGATATTTCAATAATGATGAAGTTTTAAATCACGCAATTGAGTTTGTTGGTGATGGAATCCAACATCTCACAATTGAAGAACGACTAACAATTGCAAATATGACAACTGAATGGGGCGCTTTAGTTGGATTATTCCCTATCGATGAAAAAACTATTGAATGGCTGAGAACACGAGACAAGTTTATTCAGAAAAGAGGACTTGAGGGTGTTTTCTCTGACACCGATGGAAACGGAAAACATCCGAGAATAAATAAAAATAGAATTTCAGAACTAGAAAAAAATGTTATTAAAGCAGATAAAGATGCATTCTATTCAAAAGAATTAAAAATAGATCTTTCAACAATTGAACCTTATGTGTCCGGACCGAATTCTGTAAAAGTGATGAACTCAGTTTCCGAATTGAAAAAGAAAGGTTTGAAAATAAACAAAGCTTATCTCGTTTCCTGCGTTAACAGCAGACTCGATGATATTAAAGAAGCAGCAGAAATTGTAAGAGGTAAAAAAGTCGCTGAAGGTGTTGAGTTTTATATTGCCGCTGCATCAAGCGAAGTTCAAAAGCAAAGTGAAATTGCAGGATACTGGCAAGAACTAATTGATGCCGGAGCAAAAACTCTTCCCCCTGGCTGCGGACCTTGTATTGGTTTAGGTACTGGATTGCTCGAAGATGGTGAAGTTGGAATATCAGCAACAAATAGAAATTTTAAAGGAAGAATGGGTTCACCGAATGCGTTTGCTTATCTTGCTTCTCCGGCAGTTGTTGCAGCCTCTGCAATTGCTGGTCATATCGATTTTAACTGGGATAACGGAGGCAATAAAATAAAAGCTGAAATTAAAATCAATAAAAAATCTTTATCCAAAAAATCTTCAGTAAAAATTCTTTCTGAATTTCCTTCCGTGATTGAAGGAAATCTTTTGTTCTGTTACCAGGATAACTTGAACACTGATGGAATATTTCCCGGTAAGTACACTTACATCGATGACTTCACTCCCGAACAGCAAGCAGAAGTTGTTATGGAAAACTACGATCCTGAATTCGTAAAAATTGCCAGTGAAGGTGATGTAGTTACAGGTGGTTTTAACTTTGGTACTGGAAGCTCACGTGA
>JAJDNK010000129.1 GCA_022340715.1 bacterium BMS3Abin03
AATTGTTTCCAGTGGTTCTTCGCTGTCATAGCTTAAAAATTTATAGAACTCTGTGTACTGTTCTTTTTTAACGGTGCTTTTAGGTTCACGCCAAAGTGCCGAAACAGTATTTACTTTTTCCTTCTCTAAATAGATAGGAAATTGGATGAAATTCGAATGTTTTTTAATTGTTGATTCGAGTCTGTATTTCTCTGCGAACTCTGAAGCATCATCTTTTAGATGAACTTCAATCGTTGTTCCTCTTTTTAACTTTTCATCGAGTTCCGCAAGCTCGAAATCACCAAGTCCATCGGATTTCCACATAATCGGAGCTTCGTCTTTTCTGTAAGATTTCGTTTTAATTATAACCTCTTTAGCAACCATAAAAACAGAATAGAAACCTACGCCAAACTTTCCGATAATGTTATTTGCATCCTGTTTATTCTCGGACAATTGTTTCAGGAAATCAGCCGAACCGGATTTTGCTATCGTCCCTATATTGTTTATCAAGTCATCTCTTGTCATTCCAATACCGGTATCCTTAACAGTTATCAGCTTCTTCTTTTCATCAAAATCAACCCTGATTTCCAATGGAAGATCATTGTCTGCTATTTCGGTTCCTTTATTCGATTCGAACCGTATTTTATCGAGAGCATCGGAAGAGTTCGAGATCAATTCCCTTAAGAATATTTCCCTGCTCGTGTATAATGAATGAACCAGAATATCTAATAGCTGTTTTACTTCAGCCTTAAAATGAAACTTTTTTTTGTCTGTTTTTTTTGTTGCCATATTTATTATATCCTCCGTATTTGAAATTTTAATTGCTTCTTAATGCAGCAAGTTTTTGAACTAAATCTTTTTCTTCGTTTGATAAATTTTTTGGTGTCTCAACTTTAATTCTAATAAGCAGATCGCCAAGTGAATTACTATTTTCCGCTTTTTTGAACCCAAGATTTTTTAATCTCAAGGTTGTTCCGCTGTCTGTTCCAGCCGGAATATTTATATTAATATTTTTTCCGTTTAATGTTTTGATTTTACTTTTTCCGCCTAACATCGCAGTGTATAAATCTATAAAAAGATCATAAAACAGATTTTCACCATCTAATTCAAAGTAAGGATGCTTTTCGATTTTCACAGTTAGATATAAATCACCTTGTATTCCTCCTTGCGACCCTTTACCACCTAATCCTTTTAGTCTTAGTTTCTTACCATCACGTGTACCGGGATTAATATTTATCCTTATTTTCTTTCCACCGACAGAAACCAATTTTGTGACACCATCAAAAGCTTCTTCAAGAGTTATATAAAGCATTGCTTCATAGTCAGCACCTTTCGTTTGTGCGGCTTGTCTTCTTCCCCTTCTGCCGAATGAGGAAGCACCACCACCAAAAAAGCTTTCGAAGAAGTCTGAGAATCCGCTTATATTTCCAAATAAATCTCCAAAATCACCGGAAAATTGATAAGAACCACGTCCCCTGTTCCTACCACCGAACTGCGAATAGAAATCTTCAAATCCACTTCCGGCAGATTGATACTGTTTCCAGTTTGCACCGAGTGTATCATACTTTTTTCTTTTTTCAGGATCGCTTAGTACTTCGTTAGCCTCTGTTATTTCCTTAAACTTTTCCTCGGCTTTTTTATCGCCTGGATTGTGATCGGGATGATATTTCATTGCAAGCTTGCGATAAGCTTTTTTTATTTCATCCTGTGATGCAGATTTACTAACGCCTAATATTTCATAATAATCCTTGAAATTCATTTACATTCTATTCCTGTATTTTAACTCGTAAAGTAGCTGAGTGTTTAGCAAATAAAAAGGGCAACTGAAATTAGTCGCCCTTTTTAATCACTTCTTAAGAAAAATAAAAATTAGCTTACTTTAATTTCGATTTCTTTTGGCTTCACTTCATCAGCTTTAGGAACAGTTACTGTTAACTGTCCTTCTTTGAATTCAGCTTTAATTTTATCTGCTTTTATTTCCTTAGGAAGATTGAAGGAACGATAATATTTGCCAAACGATCTTTCAATACGATGGCACTTTGCATCTTTGGTTTCATTCTCTTCTGAACGTTGACCACTTAAACTTAGTATGCCATCAGCATAAGATATCTTAAGATTATCTTTCTTTACACCGGGCAGATCAGCTTTTATGAGGTAACTATCGTTATCTTCATAGATATCGGTCAGTGGCATCCAGACTGCATTTTCGTATTCTTCATCATCATCTTTTTTGGATACACCCATTCTACTTCCCAGTGTATTGAACATTCTGTTGAACTCCCGTTCAACGTCTAATAGCTCACGAACCGGGTTAAATTTTACTAATGCCATTTTATTATCTCCTTTTTTTGTTTTGGTTTTTTGTTTCAAATAAAATTCGTTCTTTAAAATACAAGTTGTATGCCGATTACAAAAATTCCCATAACTCTTTGTAAAACAATGTATTACAGAAATTTGCGTTCGATTGTTTTGCCTTGTCATATTGGCGTATGGTCAGAAATATTGTTATTACAAAAGCCATTATGTTCCTTTTTATATGTCATTTTATCAAATTTATATATAGTCCACAATCTTCATTTTTGTAAACTTAATTTAAGCAGCGTTCTTATTTGTCAGATAAATGATAAATAAATGAGTGAAGAGAAAAAGCTGCGTTGTAAATCGAACAGTTTCTTATTACTTTTGCATCCTTTTATATTTTTCTTTTCCTGGATATGCTAGACGACGAAGATACAATTATAGCGCTTGCAACTCCGGCTGGTGTTGGAGCTATTTCCGTGATTAGAATCAGTGGACCTTCCTCCATTTCTTCTGTTGATTCTATATTCACAGGCAAAAAAAAGCTGACTGATGCTAGTTCACATTCTATTCATTACGGAACTATCGATGATGATGAAGAAATAGTAGATGACGTTCTCGTTTCAGTTTTTAGAAAGCCTAATTCGTATACGGGAGAAAATTCAGTTGAGATAAGTACTCATGGCAGTCCTCTTATAACTCAGAAAATAATTGAACTTCTGATTAAAATAGATGGAGTAAGAATAGCCGAACCGGGTGAATTCACTAAACGAGCATTTCTGAATAACCGGATAGATCTTTCCCAGGCTGAAGCTGTTTTGGATATCATAAATGCAAGAACGGACGCATCTCTGCGCGGATCAAGAAATCAGCTGGATGGCTTACTATCTGCAAAAGTGAATGAGCTTAGAGATATACTGGTAAGTACCTCATCATTTGTGGAACTAGAGCTGGATTTTGCTGAGGAAGATATTGAACTGATTGATAATAGTGAGCTGATAAAGAGAATAGACAAAATAGTTAATGAAATTGATATATTGCTTTCAACTTATTCATTTGGTCGTGTTCTAAGAGATGGAGTGAATGTGACTATTGTGGGACAGCCGAATGTTGGGAAATCATCGTTGTTAAATTATATTCTAAAAGAATCAAGAGCGATTGTGAGTGAAATTCCTGGGACTACAAGAGACATCATACGGGAAGAAATAACAATAGATGGGATTTTATTCAGAATGTATGACACTGCCGGTATAAGAACCTCTGATGATGAGATCGAAAAAGAAGGTGTAATCAGATCCAGAAATGCTGTAAAGAACTCAGACCTCATCTTATTTATGGGCGATGTGAATCTGCTATTTCCGGAGGATTTATTTAATGAATTGCTAGGACTTAACAAACCTGAACATATAATAAAAGTCCTGAATAAAATAGATCTAAAGAAAGACATTGGTACTGATGCAGATGTTTTAATCTCAGCTAAAACAGGCGAAGGAATAAATACTCTTTTTGAATCGATGAAAAACAGAGTATTTCAGAATTCTGACTACAGTGAACAATCTGCGATCGTCTCAAACATTCGACATTACAATTGTCTGAAGAGAGCAAAAGAAAGTTTGATGAATGCTGAGAAATCAGCAGAGGAAAAAATGAGTGGAGAATTTATTTCGGTTGATTTAAGAACTGCAGAAAATAGCCTGGCTGAGATAATTGGTGTGGTAACAACGGATGATATTTTAAATAACATTTTTTCTAAGTTTTGCATAGGGAAATAATCGTTTCACGTGAAACCCGATAAGGTGTGTGTTGACAAAAATTGATGTTTTGCAACAATCGTTTCACGTGAAACAGAGAGAAATAATCTAAAAAATGTATGATATAATTGTAATAGGCGGCGGACACGCAGGAATTGAAGCTGCTTCAGCAAGTGCCAGAATGGGTTGCTTAATCGCTTTAATTTCAATGGATAAACACGCTTTGGGCAGAATGTCCTGTAATCCTGCAATTGGGGGAACTGCAAAGGGACATCTGGTTAGAGAGATCGATGCCTTGGGTGGGATTATGGGAAAAATAGCGGATCGAACCGGAATACAATTTCGTATGCTGAACAAATCCAAAGGTCCAGCGGTCTGGTCACCCCGTTGCCAATCCGATAGAGAATTATATTCAGAAGAAGCTTATAAAGTTGTCTCATCCACTAAAAATCTTGAATTTATTGAGGAATCGGCAATCGAATTGGTTGCTGAGGATGGAAAAGTTAAAGGAATTAAAACTCAATCTGGAAGGTTTATCGAAGGAAAAACCGTCATACTTTCTGCCGGAACATTTCTTAATGCTTTAATGCATACAGGATTGAGATCTACAAGTGGTGGAAGATTTGGTGAGAAACCTTCAACCGGAATTACAGAATCACTTGAGAAACTTGGCTTTGAAAAAGGAAGATTGAAAACAGGAACTCCTCCCCGCCTTGCAAAAAATTCCATTGATTGGGATGTACTAGAAATTCAACCGGGAGATGAAAATCCACAGCCCTTTTCATATCAAACAAATATTTCTGAATTTCCGTACCTACCTCAATTAGATTGTCACATTACACATACTGATCCGGATGTCCATAAAATTCTTGAAAAGGGTTTTAATAAATCTCCGATGTTCACTGGTTTGATAAACGGAGTTGGTCCCAGATATTGCCCTTCTATTGAAGATAAAATTGTAAGATTCTCCGAAAAGAAAAGTCATCAGTTGTTTCTTGAACCTGAAGGAATGGATTCAGACCTGATTTATCTCAATGGCTTTTCCAGTTCCCTGCCCGCAGAAATTCAATTGGAAGCTATGCACAAAATCAAAGGATTGGAAAACGTTGAAATGGTTCGTCCCGGTTATGCAGTTGAGTATGATTTCTTTCCACCGCATCAGATTGATAATACACTAGAAACTAAACTCATCCAGGGATTATATTTTGCCGGGCAAGTTAATGGTACTTCGGGTTATGAAGAAGCTGCTGCACAAGGTTTAATGGCTGGAATAAACGCAGCTCTAAAGGTTCAGGGGAAAAAAGAATTTGTATTGAAAAGAAGCGAAGCGTATATCGGTGTTCTTATTGATGACCTGGTAACAAAATCAACTGAAGAACCATACAGAATATTTACGTCACGAGCTGAACATAGATTGTTACTAAGACAGGATAACGCTGATAGAAGATTAATGTCTTACAGTACTGAGTTAGGATTGATCGATAAAAATATGTATAAAGAAATATCAATTAGAGAAGGTATTATAACTGCAGGATTGGATCTTTGCAGGAATACTAAACTTCATGCCAAGGTGGTAAATGAATATTTAGAACTCAGTGGCTCATCTACTATAGAATCTTCTGAAACAATTTCCAAGTTGTGCAAACGACCTGAAACTCAGCTGAAAGATTTGTTGAAACTTGATGGCCTTGATAATAATCCCAATTTTAATTCTCTTATCAATAATCATAATGCATTAAGACAGGTTGAGATTGAACTGAAATATGAAGGTTATATGAAAAGACAACAGGAGGCTGTTGAAAGATTAGAAAAATATGAAAAACTAAAAATTCCTTTAACATTAAACTATTTAACATTAAAAGCATTATCCACTGAGGCTAAGGAAAAGTTAGACAGGGTCAAACCAAGATCTATTGGACAAGCTTCACGTATATCAGGCGTAACACCTTCCGATATTTCCATTTTATTGGTATATTTGAAAAAGTAATTTTGGGCTATTTCTATGACAAGAATGCAAGATAATTACCTAAAAGAGCTGAAATTGCTGTGTTGGGAAAACAGCTTTACGCCCGAATCAACCAGAGCCGAAAGACTTGCCTACTTTGCTCATCTGGTCACTGACAAAAACACCAAAGTAAATCTCATCTCAAGAAGAGATATAGACTCGATTATTGAAAAGCATGTTTTTCTTTCAGCTTTCATTACAAAATATATCCCTGAAAAAGCCACGAATTTCTTAGATATTGGAACTGGCGGAGGATTCCCGGGAATTCCTTTAGCAATTATGAGACCTGATCTCAACGGGGTTCTGGTAGATTCAACGAAAAAGAAATTACTGGCTGTACAGCAGTTTATAGATCAGCTTAAACTTAGTAACGTTATAGCTGAAAATACTCGGGTTGAGAGTGAAGAATTCATTTCAAAGTATACCGATTCTTTCGATCTCATTACCAGCAGATCGACTGTTCCGTTGATAATTTTGTTAAGATATGCGCTTCCCCTAATCAAAGATAAAGCCTACTTAATGGCAATGAAGGGCGGAGACTTAAATGAAGAGTTTAAGAAGGCAGAAATGAAGTATAAGGCTTATATAAGAAAATCCACTATATACGAACTAGCTTATAAACCTACAAATGTAAGAAACAAAAAAGGGAAGAAACTTGTTTTATTAGAACTCCAGAAGTAATTGTTTTTCCTCACAGAAAGATTCACTAAGTTTTTTAGATTCAGGGTTCATAATTTGAACCCTTTTTTATTGCAGCCTGATTTTAATAAATTATTTCCCTGTTAAGATAAACTGCTTTCATAGAATTTTATGTACTACGATTTAGTAAAGAAAATTAGTGAGCTTAACCTCTTTCAGGATATACAAAAAGGCTTATCATCTTTAGATGAAAGTAAAAACAAGCTTTTTGTCTCTCCACTTTATGGTGTGGTGAAAGCATTATTAGTTAAAAAACTTTTAGAGAAAGAAGACCGGCTAATTTTACTCCTGCCAGAAAGTAACAACGCTTCTGAATTTGGTGTTGAGCTTGGAATTGTCGGGATCGAAAATGTTATTTTAATCAATGATTTCAAACCGGAATCGATCCAGGAAAAACTAACGCAGATTTCGAAAACTAATAAGCTTGTTATTGTTTCTACATTTTCACTTCTAAACCTAGCACTACCGTCAAGAGAAGAGATTAACAAAACAACAACTCAAATCCAGTTGGGTGGTGAAGTAACTTATGATGAACTTGTTGAATATCTAAATCTACTCGACTATCAACAGGATAAATTTGTTGAAGCACCCGGTGAATTTTCCAGTCGTGGTTCAATAATAGATTTCTGGTCTTATAGCGAAAGTGGTCCTGTCAGGCTCGAATTTGATGGCGATTTTATAGAATCAATCCGCCAGTTTGATCCTGAAAGTCAGCGTTCAATTGAAAAGGTTGACACAATTACATTAGCAGGAAAACTTAAAAATTTGAAAGGAAATCAAACTAATGGAGACTCCGATATCTTTGACTATCTTAAAAATCCTCTGATCATTGCCTCAGATTTTGAACTAAAAAACAGTAAAATCAATATTGATGAATTAAATTTTCAAAGTGACGATACCAAACAGGAATTAGAAAATATTGATAAGGATGAATTACCTGAACCAGGGGCAGAGGAGCATCATAGAGCAGAGCAAATTGATCTTGAGAGAATCTTTCAAAGGAAAGCAAGATGGATTTTAGAAGATGAACTGGGTTCAGCTATTGATAGAATCGATCTGGAATTTAGCAATCCGCCAACAATAAATGCTAACTATAATGTTCTGTTTAACATCTTCAAAGAATATGCTGATAAATCTTTTGATATATATGTTACTGTTGAAAATGAACTTCAGGCACTTCGGTTAAAGGATTTGCTTTGTGAGTTCAATGAAGAACTAAGTTTATTGATTGAACAGGGCAAATTGAAAATAGAAACCCTAGCAATCAAAGAAGGATTTCTTCATAGGGATAAAAAACTTTTGGTTCTTACCGACTACCAGGTATTTAACAAACCGTACAGAACAAGAACTCAAAGAAAGAAAAAATATAAGGTATCTAAATCAAAAGCTTTCGCATCAATTAAAAGAGGGGATTATGTAGTTCATGAGGATTATGGAATCGGAAAATATTCGGGACTGGAAACAATAAGCATCGGCGAGTCAAAACAGGAATCGATGAAAATACTTTATAATGAGGGCGGAATTGTTTATGTCAATCTGAATTACCTCAACTTAGTGAAAAGATATTCTTCTAATGAAAATTTGAAACCCAGTCTTTCAACACTCGGTAGCAATGAATGGAACAACACCAAACGAAGAACTAAAAAGAAAATTAAAGAAGCCGCTCGTGACCTGATAAAATTGTACGCTAAAAGAAAAGCAACACAAGGATATAAATTCGGCTCTGATACCGTATGGCAAAAAGAACTTGAAGCTTCATTCTTTTACGAAGATACGCCTGATCAGGAAAAAGTAACTGTTGATGTCAAATCTGATATGGAATCAGAAAATCCTATGGACAGACTTGTCTGTGGAGATGTAGGATTTGGTAAAACAGAAATAGCTGTTAGAGCAGCCTTCAAATCTGTGCAGGATGGAAAGCAAGTTGCGCTGCTCGTTCCTACTACTATTCTGGCGGAGCAGCATTTCAATACTTTTAATGATAGATTAACTCAATTTCCGGTTTCGGTTGCTATGTTATCCAGATTCCAAACAAAAAAACAGCAAACAGAAACACTGAAAAACCTTGAAAACGGACAAGTTGATGTGGTTATTGGTACGCACAGATTAATCTCTAAGGATGTTAAATTCAAGGACTTAGGGCTACTTGTAATTGATGAAGAACACCGTTTTGGGGTGTCGGCAAAAGAAAAACTGCGCTCAGTTAAGATAAATGTTGACACCCTCACTTTAACAGCGACACCAATTCCGAGAACACTTAATCTTTCCCTACTTGGTGCCCGGGATCTGTCGATTATTGCAACTCCTCCTCCAAACCGGCAGCCAATCATTACAAACGTAGCTACTTTCGATATTTTCAAAATCAGAGAATGGACATTGAATGAATTAAGAAGAGGCGGGCAGGTCTACTTTGTTCATGATCGCGTGCAATCAATTGATAAACTTGCCGGATATCTCACCAAACATATTCCTGAAATAAAAATTGGAATCGCACACGGACAAATGAAAGCAACACAACTTGAAAATGTTATTCATGGATTTCTCAACAAAAAATTTAATGTGCTACTTTCAACAAAAATTATTGAGTCGGGAATCGACATACCGAATGTTAATACAATCATCGTTAATCGTGCGGATAGATTCGGACTCGCAGAGCTTCATCAATTAAGAGGGAGAGTTGGAAGATCTACAAGGCAAGCGTTTGCATATTTTATTGTTCCGTCTGTTAGCGGTATTACCAAGAAAGCGTTACGCAGGTTACAGGCAATTGAAGAGTTTACGGACATTGGAGCAGGATTTAATTTATCAATGCGCGATCTTGAAATACGTGGAGCAGGAAATCTTCTGGGTAAAGAACAAACCGGGTTCATTAATGAAATTGGTTTTGAACTTTACTTAAAGATGATCGATCAGGCTGTTGAAGAACTGAAGTACCAGGAATTCAAAGAGATATTCAAAACTCTTCCTAAAACAGAAGAACGGACCGAACCAACATTAGATACCTACTTCGATATAGGAATTCCCGAAACTTATATGCCCGCACAAACAGATCGTTTGAATTTTTATACCGCACTTTACGCTGTTAAATCAATTGAAGAATTAAATGAATTAGTTGAAGAAATGACCGATAGGTACGGAAATATCCCGGTACTTGTAAACAGATTGATTTTAGCTGCTAAATTAAGGTTTTATGCTTCTTTCGCTTTGTTTGAAAGGATAATTATACAACGGAGTGTGACAATAATAACTCTCCCGAAAGGAGAAAAAGAAGAATATTATAAATACAATTTTGTTGAAATGATGCGATTCATTCTTGAAGAGCACAAAGACAAAATCAAATTCGAACAAAAAAAAGATGTTATGAGGTTAGTGGTTAAAAATGATTTTTCAAAACCAGAAGACTTATTACGATATCTTATAGGGTTTAGTAAAGACATTAAGCAACTAAATAAAAATGAAACGGTGAGCTCAACAGAAAATAACTTCGAGGACTAGCATCGGGATGCTTCCGGTAAAATGTAATTAACTTTGTAGCTTAATTATTTATATTTTAGAATCATAAATAAAATTACGTAAATGCTATGGCAAAAAATTCATCATTCGATATCGTTTCTGAAATAGACTTTCAGGAAGTAGATAATGCTCTTAACCAGGCAATCAAAGAAATTCATCAAAGATATGATCTGAAAGATTCAAAGACAGAACTAGAGCTTAATAAAAAGGATAAGATCATTAATCTCAACACCAAAGACGATTACTCACGCAAGCAATCGCTTGATATACTTCAAACAAAATTTATAAGAAGAGGGTTATCAATTAAGGTAATGAAGCCAGATGAGCCGGAACCTGCTGCAAGTGGTCGTTTAAAACAGAAGATCAATCTTCAAAGCGGTATTTCAAAAGACAACGCAAAGAAAATCACAAAAATCATCAAGGACCTTAAGCTTAAAGTAAATGCACAGATTATGGATGAAAAAATCAGGGTGCAAGGAGCTAAGAAGGATGACCTGCAGGAAATAATCCGGGTTGTAAAAGAAACAGATTTCGACTTCCCAACACAATTTGTGAACTATCAATAACTAATCTCTGTTCGTTCCCCGGATTTTTCATAATCCATTGATTTATAAGTAATTAGCTCACGCTTCTCGCCCACATCCGGAAAATAAATAAAATCGGGATTTTGGTAATCTCCATTGAATTAATCTGTCTTTTCAGCTAATTTCATATCGTATTTTTTGCCTGATGAGACTGAAATGTACGTTGTGAATGTATACATTTCTAAAAACTTAATTTCTTTTTCAGGGGCAATCGAATCTA
>JAJDNK010000156.1 GCA_022340715.1 bacterium BMS3Abin03
GATTTTGGTAATCTCCATTGAATTAATCTGTCTTTTCAGCTAATTTCATATCGTATTTTTTGCCTGATGAGACTGAAATGTACGTTGTGAATGTATACATTTCTAAAAACTTAATTTCTTTTTCAGGGGCAATCGAATCTACCCCAATAACTACCTACACCGATTTCAAACCTAAACTTCAAAATTTTTTACAGAGGAGACATTATGAAAACGAAAAGTTATAAATCGTTTCTGATCATCCTTGTATTAATTCCATTGTTTGTATATGCACAGGATATCAGCGTTCATAAAATGATAGGAAAAAGTGCAACAAAAGTAATTCAAGCTTACGGTAAGCCTGTTCACCAGGATAATACCGATCCTGCAATGATATGCATGTTCTATCAAACTCAGACTAAAAGATTAATCTTCGTAGCAAATAATAGTGGGGTTTACCAGGCTGAAGCAACTGCTACATATAACACTGAATCTTCTGCACGAAGCGTGCTTGATAATTTCATTTCCGGATCGATAGCAGATGGATTTGTTCCCGATACGATTTCAACAGAAGATTTCTTTCTTAGTAAAACCGGTGTAAAAGTAGATCTTCAGCTTAAAGAAAATAAGATCACTAAAAATTTTGAGATTAGTGTAAAAGCAAGAAAATCAGAAGACTAACAATTTTACAAAAATTAATTGTGGGGGATATAAATTAAGTTAGCTTAAATAATTTCATTTAACGCCCGGGGAATAGAATATACTTTTAAAGAAATCATAAAAACTTTTTTTTCAGTTAAAAAGAATCATCTAAAAATTCAATCTTTTGTGATTATTCCGTGATAAATCATTCATATTTTTATGCGTACAGATTTTAAGTCTGGAACGAAAAAAGTAAAATCACTATCATTTAAGGAATTATTATGAAAGTCCCATTAAATATAATTTTTGCTCTCGCTATACTTGCAACAGCCTGTTCAAAAACAAATACAAATCAGGAAAAAGCCGGCAGTGTGAACAAAGAGATGAAAACAGAACCTGTTAGCACGAGTGGAAACGAAGAAGTAGCAACTCTTGCAGGCGGATGCTTTTGGTGTATGGAAGCACCATTTGAAAAAGTTACAGGTGTAACAAAGGTCATTTCCGGTTTTGCAGGTGGAAAAGAAAAAAATCCCACTTATAAAGAAGTATCGAGCGGAAAAACCGGTTACCGAGAATCCGTTCAGGTTTATTATGATCCGGAAATAATCAGTTATTCCGAGATCATAGATATTTACTGGCACCAGTTTGATCCGACAGATGCGGGAGGGTCTTTTCATGACAGAGGATTCCAATATACTTCTGCAATATTTTATCACAACGATGAACAAAAAGAAGTAGCTGGGGAATCTAAAAAAGAGCTTGACAAATCAGGTATATTTGATAAGCCCATTGTAACAAAGATTATTAAGTTCACAACATTTTATCCTGCTGAAGATTATCATCAGGATTTTTATAAAAAGAATCCCGAACGATATCATAGTTACCGCAAGGCGTCCGGCAGGGATGAATTTATTATGAATATATGGAAGGATGATAATAAAATGTATAAAAAACCTTCTGACGAAGTGTTGAAAAAGAAACTAACCGATCTTCAGTACGATGTAACCCAGCATAGTGCAACTGAACGTGCATTTCATAACGAATACTGGGATAATCATAAAGCCGGTATTTATGTTGACGTTGTTACCGGTGAACCTCTGTTCAGTTCGAGAGACAAATTTGAATCCGGTACTGGCTGGCCAAGTTTTACAAAGCCAATAGATGAAAAGTACATTGTGAAAAAACCCGATAACTCTTATGGAATGTTAAGAGTTGAAGTTCGAAGTAAAGACGGTAACTCACATCTTGGTCATGTTTTTGATGATGGACCAGCTCCTACCGGTCTAAGATATTGTATGAATTCTGCCGCAATGCGATTCATTCCAAAAGATAAAATGAAAGAAGAAGGTTACGGTGACTATTTGTGGCTGGTTGAATAGATCATTTCGTAATTATCATTAATCTCACCCCGTCCCTCTCCTTAATAAGGAGAGGGTAAGGGAGAGGTTTTAGTAAAATGATTAATGCTAATCGTATGATTGTAAACTCATCTTTTTTTAATAACCACTTCTAAAACCGGTATATATTTTCCTTCTGAAGAAGGATAATCCATACTTAAGAATATTTTATTTGGACTTTCCACAGTGAAGGTCTGAATTAATAAGCTGTTCTCCCAATTCATAAATAAAATATTTTCGTTAATGAAATTGCAGGTGGCTGTCATAAAACTACCGGAATCTTCAAACCACCAATATCTGTAAGCCCTAATTTTTTCATCCCATGCAAAAATTCCGTGTGCTGATGCTTTCCCTGCTGTTAGCTGAGATGAGTAATTAAATATAACATATTTGTTATTAAGCTCTCTTTTAAACTCTCCCTTTCCAGTACCTTTATCTGGCTTGCTGAAAATACTCTCAGGCACATTATATTCCAATTCCCACTTGCCAATAAAGGAATCGAATTTAGTCATTTTATCTTCTTTTTGAGTTTCCATAATTGTTTCTCCTCTTGTTGATTGTAAACTTAAATACACAGCTATTAATACAAAAACCACGTCTTCCAAATCACATCTTGAGATTGACTTTGATGGATAAAACTTTAATGTTAAAAAAGTATTTTTAATAATTAACAAAAGATAAACACAATGGAAGAACACATAGTAAAAATTCTTAAAACAGAAAAAGTGACTCACGACGTGAAAAGATTTCAGGTTCAAAAACCGGAAGGTTATTCCTTCACACCAGGACAAGCAACAGAAGCATCCATCAATACGCCAGAATTAAAGGATGAGAAAAGACCATTTACAATTACAAGTCTGAATGATGAAGCCGAGCTCGAATTCACAATAAAGATTTACAAAGAGCGCGATAGTGTTACCAAAGCTTTTGATGAACTTAAAGTAGGTGACGAAATTATTATACATGATGTCTGGGGTGCTATTCATTATAAAGGACCCGGTGTATTTATTGCAGGCGGTGCTGGTGTTACCCCGTTTATTGCAATTTTCAGGCAGTTATATAAAAATAATAAGATAGAAGGAAACAGATTGATTTTTTCAAATAAAACTGAAAAAGATATCATTTTAAAAGATGAGTTTGAGAAGATGCTTGGAAGTAATTTCTATAATACTCTTACAAGGGAAAAATCAGATAAATATGATAATAGAAGAATTGATGAAAGCTTTCTTAAGGAACAGGTAAAAGATTTTAATCAAAATTTCTATGTGTGTGGTCCGGATAAATTTGTTCAGGATATCCAGACGATTTTATCAAAACTCGGAGCTTCACCGGAATCAGTTGTATTTGAAGAATAAGCTCTTATTTATCCTGCATTAGAAAAGTAAAAATCTCTTCGCACATATTGTCAAAATCAGGATTAAAGGTAAGCCTGCGAAAGATTTCATTTTCCGGAATTAAATTCTTGTCAATTAGATTTGTTTCTCCATATTTAACTTTTTTATCATCTGCGGATTTACATTTATCAAACCTTTTAGTGTCACTAGAATAATGTAGACAATTCTTATAATCTCCGTTTCTTCCGTAATGTGGATTGTCCGGTGAAATGTGAACAGACACGTGTGAAAAATTAAGGATATTTAACTCCGGGTAAGAGCTTTCTTTCTCCTCAACTAACGGATCCGAATTTTTGCGGGGATTATTCTTATATACAATTAATTTCTTTCTTCCTGCTATCCTTTCAGAAAAGAAATCTATAGAAGCTTCAGAAAGAACAGTTGTATCATCTTCACTTAAAACTATTATTGCAGGAATGCTGATGCTTTTGTCTGTTTCCCCCAACATTTCAGTAAGACGATATATCTGGTAAACACCATTTACAGGATAAGATTCATATTTTGCATAATCCCGATCCCTCTCTATTCTTTTCCACTTTTTAAATACTCCAACTACTCTCGCAAACTGTGCAAGTGTTGAAATTTTGATTGAGGGAGAAATTGCAGCGATTCCGCTTATTTTTAAAATGCCTGGATTTAAACCATAATAAAAAGCAAGGGCGCCTCCGGCTGAGAGACCAAGCAAGTAAACATCATCAACATCTTTCTCCAAATTTTCTATTCCATATTTAACTTTAGCAAGCCATTCTTCTAACCTTATATTTAAAAGATGTTCTGGTGTTGTTCCATGTCCGGGCAGTAAGATTGAACGGACTAAAATATTTTTAAAACTAAAAAATTTCCCGATATCTCTCATAGCGAAAGGAGTATCCATAAATCCGTGAACCAGTAAAATTCCTTTTTTTCTATTATTACTCTTCGAGAAGGCATCCGTTTTAAATTCAAATGGCGATATGGCTTCTAAAATTGCTTCGCTTTTTGCGGGATCAATTTGTGGGAAGATACTTTCTTTTCTTAAAAAATCTTTCGTTATCGATACATATTCATCGAATATTTTATTGTAATCAATCATATATAAAATATAAGAAAATTAAATTTGGATTTACTCTATGCTAAACGGACCACTTAAAATGAAAATAAACCGATAAATAACTGCTATTATCAACAAATTTTTGTAATCTACTAAATTGATTTGAAGAACAACTATATCCTGTAAACTTAACCAATAGCTAATCTTTGCCTTCAAAGATAGCCCAAATACTATTCTTAAGTGGTTACTTCTCCAATCAGTAATGACTTTTAATTTTATTTTATGTATAATAGGTATTAGGAGGAGTCAACAAAAATTAGGAGAGAAAGATGAGCACTCTTAATCTACCACCACTGACTCTGGCAAACTGGAAAGATACCCGGGATACTCTGCATAAATATTGCAAAATGGCCGGCGCAATAAAAGAAAATTTAAGTGTGCCACATCCTCATTGGTGGCATATAAGCTTACGAATTACAGATAAAGGATTGTCAACCACCCCGATTCCTAAAGATAAAAACACACCGGGTCAGAACTTTGAGCTGATTTTTGATTTTATAAATCATCACATCATAATTGAATCGAATTTCAGAGAAGTAAAAAGAATCAAATTAACCGGACAGTCACTGAGTGCTTTATGCGAAGAAACCTGCAGTCTCCTGAAAGAAATTGGTGTGAAAACTTCAATAAATAAAGATGAATTCCGTGACGGCAAAGCGGGGAAATATGATCAGAGAGCCGTTTCTAATTACTGGATTGCATTGAAGGAAGTTAGTTCAATTCTCAATTCATTCCGTTCTGAATTGATGGGAATGAAAAGCCCGGTACAATTGTGGCCTCATCACTTTGATCTGGCAATGAGTTGGTTTTCGGGAAGACTGATTCCAGGTAAAGATCCAAACGATCCTGAATCGTCGGAAGAACAAATGATGTTTGGGTTTTCAACTGGCGATGAAATGATTAATGATGCATATTTTTATGTTTCTGCTTATCCTGTTCCTGAAAAATTCCCCAATTTTAATATGCCTGAAGATGTAAAATGGTCTGACGACGGATTTACCGGGGGAGTAATGATGTACAAAGATTTTGCGAAATCAGATAGTCCACAAAAAAAATTACTTGACTACTTTAGAACTTTCCAATCTGCCGGAGCCAGGCTAATGAATTAAAATCTGATAGGTTGCTCAGCGGATTAAACATCACACCTAACACTTTTATTAACTTGCTTAATATACTACAAAGGATTAATCTATTGCTTTAATATTTTAACATTTCAATACAAATAACTATTTATATACATTTATCTAATTATTAAATTTTCATCAAAAGGAATTTCCTGATGCACAGAATATTTAAGCGTCTTCAAAAAATCACTCTTATTCTATTTCTACTTTCATCTACTATTTTATTTGCACAAAACGTTAATCTGAAATTTATTGAAACAAGTGATGTACACGGAGCAATTCTTCCTTATGATCTTGTAAACGATACAACTATGAATTCTTCACTCGCACAGGTTTATACATACGTAGAAAAAGAGAGACAGAAAAAAGATCAGCACGTAATCTTGATGGATGCTGGAGATATTCTGCAGGGAGATCCCCTCGTTTACTATTACAATTACGAAGATACCTCTTCAAAACATATTTATGCAGAAGCAATGAACTTCATGAAATATGATGTTGCAACGGTTGGTAACCACGATATAGAAACAGGGCACAATGTTTATGATAAATTCCGGACAGAACTAAACTTTCCCTGGCTTGCAGCTAATGCAATTAATATTGAAACAGGCAAGCCCTATTTTCAACCATATTTCATTATTGAAAAAGATGGAATTAAGATTGCAATTCTTGGTATGATAACCCCTGCGATTCCCAACTGGCTGCCAGAAAAAATTTGGAAAGGAATTGAATTCGAGGATATGATTGAAACAGCAAAAAAGTGGGTAAAAATAATTAATGAGAAAGAAAAGCCTGATCTATTAATTGGTTTATTTCACTCGGGTGTTGACTACACTTACGGTGGTCAGACAAAAGATTCATACCGGAACGAAAATGCCAGCAGGCTTGTTGCGGAACAGGTCCCCGGTTTTGATATTGTATTTGTTGGTCATGATCACGCGGGATGGAATTTTAAAACAGTAAATGTTAATGGTGATTCTGTTTTAATAGTTGGTCCAAAAGCAAGAGCAAGAACGATAAGTGTCGCAAATGTTTCTATGAATTATAATTCAAACCTTCATAAATGGGAAAAAGAGTATATAGCCGGCGAAACAATCCAGACTTCTGATTATGAACCGGATGCCGGTTTTATGAAAAATTTCAAATCACAACTCGATATTGTTAGTCGCTATGTTTCAAAACCACTTGGGATTATTGATAAGACCCTTTCTGCAAAGGAATCCCTGTTCGGTCCCTCACTATTTGTTGATCTGATACAAACATTCCAGCTTGCAACAACAGATGCAGACGTTTCTCTTGCATCACCGTTATCATTCAGTGCGGAGATAGACAGCGGTGAGATTTATGTGGGGGATATGTTCAAGCTATACCGATACGAAAACTTTCTTTATACAATTAGTTTAACAGGAAAGGAAATAAAGGATTACCTGGAATTTTCATTCGGTAATTGGTTTAATCAAATGAGTTCATCCAATGACCATTTGCTAAACTTTAAAAAGGATGAAAATGGAAACTTAATTTATTCCGGACAAAATCACTCACCGAGACTGGCACAAGTTTACTACAACTTTTCATCTGCGGCAGGCATCAATTATACGGTTGATGTTACAAAACCGGCAGGGGAACGAGTTAATGTAACTTCATCATCAGACGGAACACCCTTCGATTTAGTTAAAGCTTACAAAGTTGCAATAAATTCATACCGTGGAAATGGCGGCGGCGGACATTTAACTCGTGGTGCCAACATTGATAAAAGTGAACTTGCAAAAAGAATTATTACCTCAACTGACAAAGATCTTCGCTATTATATGATGAAATGGATAGAGAAAAAGAAAGTTATTACCCCCCAAATTATCGGTAACTGGAAAATCATTCCAGAAGATTGGTGGAAAAAGGGCAAAGAGAAAGATTACAAGTTGTTGTTTGGCAATTCTGCAGAATAAAAATTCCGTGGTACAATAAAAAATTAATTTGTATACTTTTTATTGTGCCCCGGGACTTTATAAATATTCATTCGGTTTTTGGTCGTCTCATTATTAATTTTATTTAGTCGCTGCAACATCCCAGCTTGCGGGCCAATTATTACCACCAGTTACGGAATTTATCATAAGTACAGTCGCTCCGCTATTAAAATTTAAATCATTATCAGCGGGAAGTACAGACGGCAAGGTAATATCGTTAACTGTTTTCCCATCCGGTAGTGTAAGCTTGACCAGCAGCCTCGGCGCAAGGCCTAAATCACTAACCGTGCGACTGATATGATTGTTAGAATAAAATCCTTTTTCAATTCCTAAGCTTTGATAATGCCATTGGATGATAAAACCGAAAAAATCCTGAGGATTTGCAAAGTAATCTCCCATTAAAACATTAATATTCTCTGAACCGGACCAATCCTGACTCCTTAATTTAATTCTAAAACTTCCTTCTGATGTTGAGATAGGAGTGGGCTCTTTCTCATAAGTTAAAGTCAAGGGATTCCACTGGAAAGGACATTTTGCTACCGGCATCATTATATCATCAGTCTTTCCATCCTCGTTCTTCCCGGAATGATATAATTCCAAATACGCCTCCTCAATTTTAGTAGAAACGGGTAAGGTTGGAAGAGTAAAATGAACATAGCTTCGTTTTAATGCTATCTGGGAACCAGCAACTGAAAGATTACTAGATTGTCCGAAATTCCTCTCTTTTTCGTCCTTAGATACATATGTATCCTTATCTGCGCTTATCCAAAGATATACTGTCTGACTTGATTGTGATGTGTTAACCGGCCCTGTAGGAAGTGAGGAAATTGGTTTACAACCTGCTACTATTAGAGTTCCCGTTAACAAAACAATAAAGAGAAAAAAGATTCGGCTTTTTCTTGTTGTATACATGATCTTTACCTTTTGTTTATGATTATATATTTATTAAAGAAATCGATTTTAAATTCTCTTTTTTCTATAGTTTGATTTGTACCTAAAAACTTTCCCTTATTTTAAAATAATTTTCAAGATTGCATTTTCAAGAGGTTTGAAATAACCTGAATCCTTAAGAACAAGCTGTGGATTCAAAATAAATTCGGCTCTATAATAATTATTGTAGAACGTTGATGTTTTTTTGCCGGGGTACAAGATATTTTATTTGGGCACTCCATTTGAATATAAATATCATCCGACTACTGCAAGCACGTTTTTATATATGCCGGAGCTGAAACTATTATTGTTTCACCCCTGTAAGTCGCAGATTTATCAACTCCATAGTTGATGATTGAATTTTATAAGAATATTTTGGAAAGGCAGAGCTGTTCTGCTTCCTTAAGAAAAGGTTAAATTAAAGTTGATAAAGAAAGTAACTTATTCTTATCCCCTGGAATGCTGTCCTTTCGTTTTAGTGGCAGATACAAACACGGCAATCAAAATATTTGCTTATTCCCGGAAAAATATTTTGATCACCTTTCCATAAAATCAATTTTAATCTTTATGATTCTATTTCAACAGTAATAACTTCTTAGTGGTTACAAAATTTCCTTCCTGAAACCTATAGAAATAAACACCGCTTGCCAAACCAGACGCATTAAACTCAACCTCATATGTACCGGCTGGTTTATACTCATCTATCAAGGAAGCAACTTCTCTGCCGAGGATATTAAATATTTTAACTGTTTGCCTGCCATTAACAGAGGTATGCCAGCTAATAATTGTACTGGGATTAAAAGGATTGGGATAATTTTGGTACAATTCAAAACCTGAGGGAACAGAAGTATTATCTATTTCTCTGACAGATGTTACTGCTTCTCCCCCTGATGCTGTTTTTATTATCTTTCCATGCGGACCAACTAAATATCCTGTGTTTTCATCCGTAAAATACATCGCTTCAAAGCTAGTGCTACCTGGTAAACCGTCTGTTAAATCAGACCAGCTATTACCGCCGTCTGTTGTTTTGAATAAAACATGAAGAGGAATTCCAAAAGTGTCTGTAGTACAAATTAAATAACCAATACTGTTATTAAGAAATTGAATTTGCTGTGGTATACTGTGATTATCAATCGTGGCATCCGCCCATGTATCGCCTTTATCAGTCGTCTTAAATACCATTCCTTTCTTTCCGAAAAAGCCGGTGGTTGAATTAACAAAAGTAACCTTACTATTTAAATCTTCGTTGTTTGTTCCTACAGCAAGTGTATCCCAGTTATCACCGCCGTCGGTTGTTCTGTAAAGAGTTGAACCGCCGGATATAAATCCGAGATTTTCATCGGCGAAGTAGATATATCCTTTATCATGCTTATCAGTATTGATATTCAGTGGAGTCCATATTGTTCCACCGTCGGTAGTTTTTATACCTCCATCACCCGCGAGTGGGTCTCTATAAACTACATATCCAAGGTTGTTGTTAACAAAATAGACATCCTGAAAAATTGAAGTTGGCGATATACCAGTGTTTATCTGATTCCATGTAACACCTCCATCAGTGGTTTTAATAAATTTAGAACCGGCAATAAACCCGGTCAAATCATCTAAGAAAAATATAGAGTTTACGAAAGCAAACGAAGTAGCAAAAGTAGAATCAACATAGATTGCATTCCAGTTGTCCCCCGCATCAATCGTTTTATATACTTTTAGCATCGAAAAATCAGGACCGCTTACACCTGCAGCATAGCCAACAGATGGTGAGAGAAAGTAAACTCCATAAAAGCTTGTAGAAATATCACCACTTATCTGAGTCCAGTTTTGTCCGCTATCAGTTGTTAGTAATATTATTCCATTATTGCCAAAAGCATATGCTGAATCAGCAGAAATATGAGTAATTGAATGAATATATTCATGATTATTGTTATTGCCTTTTTCCCATGTATCTCCTCCATCCTTGGTGTAATAAATAGTGCCGTCATAGCCACCAATAATAGCTTTAGTATCACTACCAACTGATAGTGCCTTCATGTAAGCAGTTTGAACAGCAAAAACTGAATCCCACGAAGAACCATTATCGGTACTTCTAGCAACTATATCTGAATTAGTAGCTGGCTCATACCCCAATATAAAGATCGGATCGTTTTGTAATGTTTTATGAAGATGAGGAGCAATATTTCTATCTACGCTAGCATCGCTTTTCCATTTTCTTGAATAAAGAGCCACACTTCTTGAACTATTGGAGTGATTTTTACTCAAAGGATGCCATTGGTCAGAACTTTCAGGATCGTTGGGATCCGTTACAGGATCTTTCAAATATATATTGGTTTTTGTACTGTCTTTTACATCATGTTCACCAACAGCAATACCTCTGCCGGTTGCAGTAAATAAGACATCATTCAATAGCTCATCTTCAGAAATTGGAACACTGGTATAGTTTTTACCACCATCCGTAGATGTATATATATTACCAATGGAAATTACTACTACATTTTTTCCATCTGTTGCTACTGATGAAACAGGCTTATCAAAAGTTGCCAGCTCATCTAAACTTTTTATTAGTTTAAAATCACTTGAAGGTGTCAATCCAAATATATGGGAATTTCCAGTATACTTATCACGAGTAATAATAAAAGTCACATTGGTAACAGGGTCTGTGGCTGCATCAATTACTTCTTCATGTAAATATGCTTCATAATTCTTTTTCAATTTTTTATCAGCATATATAATTGATCCTCCAAACCCACCGATCAAAAAACCACCGGGAAGGTTAACAGAAACCGAAAAATCATCTCCCGATGGTAAGGGGTTTTCCCAATCCCAAATTGTTGGATAATCAATTTGCGGAAATAGATTAGTACTAAAGCATAAAAGAAATAAAAAAAATGTCGCTTTCTTTAACATATTGCCTCCATTGTTAATTGTTTAGTTCTATACCGAATTACCTAACTTGCTTTAACTATAGTTCAGTTTGAGTTAAAAAACTTTCATGGTTTCTAAAAAAATCGCATTTTATAGTTGCTTTTAAGGTGGTTAACAAGTACCTTAAGAAAAATATTTCCCTTCCAACTGATTTAATAAAAGATTTTAGCTAATAATTCATTCTTAAATGCTGTTTATTAAAATCGGATATCTCATTTTTTCCCTGCTTCTTGTTACGGGGAACCTCATACTTTATCCCCAAGATAAAAATGAGAATCATAACGATAATTGGGAGGGGAATTTTTACTATGATATCGCTGATAGTCTTTGGCAGATCGCAGAATACGATAGTTCCAACTTCTATTTTGAAAAAGCCTCCTCAATCTTTCAAAGAAATGGTAACTATAATAAACTTGTTTCCTGCTGCTGGAATATAGGAGTCAACGATCGCTATCTAGGAAAATATGGTAAAGCTTTGAATGATTTGGATAAGGCAATCGATATAGTGAATGAATATATTACTGATAAGGATTCTATACTGGTAGAAATCTATAATTCAAAGGGTGTCACATTTTATGATCTTGGTAATTACGATGATGCATTTAAGTTTTACAATAAAACATTAGAATTAAGCCTTAAAAGATTCGGAGACGAGCACACTTTAACCGGCAAAGGATTCCACAACGTTGGTTTGATTTATTACAGATGGGGTGACGTTGGTAAAGCTATGGAATATTTCCAAAAAGCACTTTCAATCTGGGTAAAAACATTGGGGGCCAAACACAGCTTTATTGCAAATTGTTATACGAACATTGCTAATATTTTATATCTAAAAGGAGATGTTGAAAAAGCAATTGAATATGATGAAAAAGCATTATACATCTGGAAAGAAAAATTGGGTGAAAAGCATCCTTATGTTGCATACAGTTACACCAACTTGGCGAGCTCCTATCAGTACCTTGGTAAACTGGATAAGGCCTTAACTCTTGAAAAAAAATCCTTCTCGATTAAAATGCAGATTGGAAAAGAAAATCCTGGTTTGGCAGAAAATTATATAAACATAGGAAGCATATTTACAGATCTTAAGCAATTTGACAGTGCTTACTTTTATTTAAACAAATCAAGGGAACTACAGCGACTTACGAAAAATAAAAATCATCTTGTAATAGCAACGAGCTATCTAAGACTTGCAGAATTATCATTAAAGCAGAACCAATATTCCGAATCGATCAATTATTACGATTCAGCACTAACATTCACATATAAAAAAATTCTTTCCATAAATTCACAGGATGAAGTTAACTACCGTGAAATACCCAGGGATGAAATTTTCATTACTTCATTAACGGAAAAAGCAGAAGCTTTTTACCTGAAATATCTAAATCTCTCACATAATAAAAATGATTTAACCAACTCTCTTATAAATTATCAAATTGCTTCGCAGGTTATTGAACATTCAAGGGGCGAATATTTTCGTGATGAATCAAAATTTGTTTTAAGCAAGAAAGTAGCTAATGTTAACAGTAAAGGTCTGGAAATCTCATACGAACTCTATAGAATAACAAAGGATGATAATTATAAAATTATTGCTTTCGAATTTGCCGAAAAAAATAAGGCCCGCATTTTATTCGATGCTATAAATGAAGCAGAGGCAAAAAGCTATTCGAATATACCGGATTCACTTCTAAACCTGGAAAAAAACTTCAAATCACAAATTGCGTTCTATGAGACAAAACTTCTAGAAGCAAAAGAAGATAACGACTCAAGCCTGATATCCGAGAATGAAAATAAGTTCTTTGAAGTTGAAGAAAAGTACGACAAATTAAAAAGGACTTTCGAAAATGGATATCCGGAATATCATGAGTTGAAATATGCAAAGCCAATTGTTAAAGTCTCCAGATTACAATCACTGCTTGGGACTAATGATGCATTAATCGAATATTGTATTGTAAAAAATAATCTTTACATCTTTACTATCACAAGAAACCTTTTCCGTATAGATAAAATAGAACTGGATCGCTCGCTCAATGATATGGTGATTTCCCTACGCCGTTCGCTTTTAAATTTAGAATTTTCTGAATACTTAAACACTTCCTTTTCCCTTTACGAAACTCTATTTAAACCTATTGGGAAAATATTAAGCAATATCTCTAAGGTTTATATTATTCCTGACGGCATTTTAAATTACTTTCCATTTGAAATTCTGCTTACTCAAAATATAAAAAGCAACAATCCGGATTTTTCATCATTACCTTACTTAATAAACAAATACGATATCAGCTACCAGTTCTCTGCTTCACTTCTAAACGAAATGAATCTACATTCACGAAAGGGGAGGGAGGGAAAATTTATAGGAATAGCCCCGATTTTTGATGAAGATCAAAAAGAAAAAAACAGGATCAACAATCTGATTGATACAACTTTGATAACATCTGCTAACACAAAAAGATCAGTGAGGGTAAACGGCAGTGAGTATGCAGCACTTCCTGAAACAGAACGAGAAGTAATGGGTATTCTAAAATTATTTTTAGACAAAAACAGATCCGGCGAATACCATTTGCGAAAAGATGCCGGGGAAGGCTTGTTAAAATCCAGCAATATTAAGAATTATGGCTTTATCCATTTGGCTACACACGGATTTATAAATGAAGAGACGCCAAAATTATCCGGTATTCTTTTTTCAGAAGATGAAAAGAATGAAGATGGTATTTTATATTCAAATGAGATCTATAATTTAAATCTCGATGCAGATTTGGTAGTATTAAGCGCCTGTGAAAGTGGATTGGGCAAAGTTGTTAGAGGTGAGGGAATTATGGGATTAACACGCGGATTTCTTTACTCGGGAGCTAACAATGTAGCTGTTTCTCTATGGCAGGTTGGTGATAAATCTACCTCAAAGTTAATGATATATTTTTATGAAAATATCTTAAATGGATTATCATATTCACAATCACTAAGAGAAGCAAAACTGAGAATAATTAAAGAGAAAAAATATGCTTATCCTTCAGAGTGGGGTCCGTTTATTTTAATAGGAAATGTTGACTAATGTGTTTTTCAAGAATTTTCTTATTCATTTTACTTTTAAGAAGTTAGTATACGCAGCATTACTGAAGAATATAAAACTTACCGACAGCTTCAAGTTTGTTTTTTACTAAAATTTTCCAATAATACAGCCCCTCGCTGAGTTTTTTATCGATCGTAATTTCCTCACCGGATATCTCCACCTGGTACAGCGATTTATTTTTATTATTAACAATGATTAACTCATTATAACCTGCATCTGTTTGTCGATTCCATTTAAATGTAATTGGCAAACTTACTGTATCACCTATTCCAGGTTGAAGTATATTTATTTTTGTTTCGGACCTTATATTCCGGTTAATAAAATTTTCAAGAACATCATTTGCCGTGAAACTTTCAGGTTGGATCTTTTCTTCCGGCTTTTCCTGCCGCTTCTTTTCAGGTTCAACAATTTGAGGTTTGCCGGTCGAATCATGTTCGGCTAAATTCTTTGAAGTATCTATAATCATTTCAGGTTTATCTTTCTCCGTAATTAATACTTCATCTTTTTTTATGAACAAATAATAAACAGCAAAGAACATAGTAATTAATATTACAGCAGCAGCAGCGTATCTTACAACTTTTGGGAGTGTAAAGATTTTCCCCTGCCCAATCCTTTCTGTAACCGGCTTTTCCTCATTAGCAAGTTTATCCATCTCCTTATCCTCAGCTGCAATTTGCTCATATTTACTTTTGCATTGCGAACAACTGTTTAGATGATCTTCGATAAACTGTTTTTCTTTATCGCTAAAAAGCCTTTTAAGATTTATGAATGTAGCTATTGCCTGGTTCGAAAGATGTTCTTCCGATTCATCCAGCCAATTTGAATATTCTTCTAAAAAATTATCCATATTTCTATTTATATTTTACTGTATTGATAGTTTAAAAGCGGCTCGAAAACTTTCATACTTTTTCATCACAATTTTAATTAATATCATATTTACTAAACATTTTAAAAGTATAGCCCTTTTCTTTTAAGAATGAAAAAAATTTTATTCTCAATCTTCTTATTTGTGTATCAACGGTATTTAAGTTTTGATTCTTCTTCTCAGCAATTTCTTTTCTCGGGACATCCTCTATTAATGAATTGAATAGGTCTCTTTCTGATTCTTTTAACGATAGTTTAAAAATATTAATAAGGCTAAAGACTTCCGTACTTTCCAATTTACTATGCGGATTCGGCTCCTTACCGGGAAGATTATCTAAAACCGATTTATCTTCATTATCTTTTTCTATGTTTTCATTTTCTTTTTGCTTTCTGTTTTTCATCTTAATTGCAAGATCAAGCTGGACTCTACACTGAATTTTTATTGTGCCGATTATGTATGCTTCAAGATTCTTAATTTCTTCAGAAAACCTGATGCCCGAAACGTTCAGGAAAATTTGGTTAATAAATTCATCTAATTGGTGATGATTGGTTTTCATAAAAAGTTCACGGTACCGAGTAAAATAAAAGTATAGTATTCTGTAACCCTTTGTACCGGGTTTGAAATATATATTTAACATTTCATCGGGATTCATAACAGGATTTTATTGACTATTTCACTGAATATCAAGTTTTATATTTGGGCTTTCGATATACTCTGAAATTTTTTGATGTTATACTTAAATTTATCTTTTTAATAATTTCATTAAAACCTGATAAAAATGAATACATCTAAAAGCAATAAATTATTTGAAGAAGCACAAAAATATATTCCTGGCGGAGTTAACTCTCCTGTACGTGCATTTAAATCCGTTGGTGGTAATCCTGTATTTATATTTCGTGGAGAAGGATCAAAATTCATTGATGTTGATGGTAATGAATACATAGATTACATCGGAAGCTGGGGACCTCATTTGTTTGGGCATAATCCCCCCTTCATAAAAAAAACATTATTAGAAGCAATTGAAAATGGAACCAGCTTTGGTACCCCAACGGAACTTGAAGTTGAAATGGCGAAAATAATTACTCAATTAGTTCCATCTGTTGAAATGGTAAGAATGGTAAACAGCGGGACAGAAGCTACAATGAGCGCTGTCCGTGCTGCACGTGGTTACACTGGTAAGGAAAAGTTTATAAAATTTGAAGGATGTTATCACGGACACTCAGATTATTTTCTTATTAAAGCCGGGTCAGGTGCATTAACTCTCGGTGTTCCAACATCTCCCGGAGTAACTGAGGGAAATGCTGCCGACACTTTACTCGCTGATTACAATGATATTGATTCAGTAAAGAATCTGATTACTAAAAACAAAAATGAAATTGCAGCAATTATAATTGAACCCATCGCAGGAAATATGGGTGTTATAAAAACAAAGGATAAGTTCATAAAAGAACTTCGCACAATTTGTGATGAAGAAAAAATTGTTTTGATTTTTGATGAAGTAATGACAGGCTTCCGTGTTGCTCCAGGCGGGGCACAGGAAATCTTGGGCATCAAACCCGATCTTTCTACTTTTGGAAAAATTATTGGTGGTGGATTGCCGGTTGGTGCTTTCGGTGGTAAAAGAGAGATTATGGAAACCATCGCTCCCAGCGGCCCGGTTTACCAGGCTGGAACTCTTAGCGGCAATCCTCTGGCAATGGCGGCAGGTTTTGCGGCATTAAATCATATAAAGGACAATCCCGGCGTTTACAAAATACTTGAAGAAAAATCCGCTTATCTTGAAAAAGGATTCAAACAAAATTTAAAGGAACTCGGCAGGACTTTTGCAATAAACAGAGTCGGTTCTATGATGTGTATGTTCTTTATTGAAGGACCGGTTGTTGATTTTAAAACTGCTGTGAAATCAGACACTGAATTGTATGGAAAGTATTTTCACGAAATGCTGAAGCGGGGGATTTATCTCGCACCAGCACAGTTCGAAGCCTTGTTTGTATCCACTTCTCATTCAACTGCAGATCTGGACAAAACAATACTTGCACACAAGGAATCTCTGAAAACGTTAATTAGGAACTAACAATATTAAACCGACATACAATCAATTATATCGGGAAAGGAATCATAATGAATATCTTTATAAAAGATAAAGTTTATAAATCCTTTATTATCCTTTTTATTGCTTGCCTGCTTGTTGGCTTTAATTCGGGCAACAACACACTTCACATTACTACAAACGGGAATCAGAAGTATCTTGCTAACACAGTTATTCTAAAACTTAAACAAAAACCTCTCTCCAGTATAGATGGTAAAGTAGGAATTCCATCTTTACTAACAAATTATCTTAACAAGTTTGATGTTTCTTCATCAACTTCCTTATTCCCTGATAAAAAAAATGAAAATGGTTTCGGTTTAGATAGAATTATTGTAATAAAATATAATTCGAATAGTGATCCATTCTATATTGCATCAAAATTAAAAAACCTTCCGGATGTTGAATGGGCTGAACCAAAGTTTGTTTATGAAATAAATCTGGAAGTCAATGATCCGGATTATAACTCACAATGGAATCTGGCTAAGATCAATGCTCAGGCAGGATGGGATATTTCCACGGGTGATACAAATATTGTTATCGGAATTGTTGATACCGGAACTGATTGGGATCATCCTGATCTTGCAGCAAACATCTGGAGAAACTGGGGTGAAATTCCGGGTAATGGAATTGATGATGACAATAACGGTTATATTGATGATATAAGAGGTTGGGACTTTGCTGGACTGGACGGCAATTCACCTGATAATAATCCAATGGAAGATGAGCCAACACATGGAACACATGTAGCAGGAATTTCTTCTGCGGTTACAAACAACGGAACAGGAATTGCGTCAATTGGATTTAACTGTAAACTTCTTCCGATAAAAACATCTGCTGGTGGTTCCACAACCATTATGTATGGTTACGAGGGAATTGTTTATGCGGCAGATAACGGGGCAAAGGTTATTAATTGTAGTTGGGGAGGATACGGCTATTCAATTCTCGGACAGGAAATAATCGATTACGCGATATCAAAAGGCGCTTTGGTTGTTGCAGCAGCAGGAAACGATAACACTTCGGAATCTCATTACCCCTCTTCTTATAAAGGTGTGCTTTCGGTAGCAGCGACAACAACATCCGATAGCAAATCAAGTTTTTCCAATTTCGGAAAACAAGTTGATGTTTCCGCCCCCGGCAGTGCGATTTATTCCACCTGGATGGATGATACATACACAAGTTTGTACGGTACTTCTATGGCTTCTCCATTAGCAGCAGGACTTGCAGCTTTGGTTTGTTCCCATTTCCCTGGTTATACCCCGGAACAGGTTGCCGAACAGATTCGCGTAAATTCGTTTAACATTGATAACATTAATGCTGGTTATGAAAATTTATTAGGATATGGCAGAATCGATGCACAATCAACATTGAGCAATAACAATTCTATTTCGGTCAGAGTCACTGATGTTGAATTTAGTGATGATGCACCTGGCGGTAATGGAGATGGTATTTTCACTGGTGGGGAGACAATTACTATTGGAGTTAAATTTATTAATTATTTGAGTCCTACAACCGATCTTCAAATCTCTTTAGTACGTAAAAATGATTTCTCAAGTATTGGCAATGGAACATTTAATGCAGGCGTAAAAACTACGCTCGAACCGTTTGATAACTCTTCATCTAAATTTTCTTTTACATTAAGTCCCTCTCTTCCACAAAATACAAATTTGGATTTTATTCTCAGCTTTTCAGACGGCGTTTATTCAGATTATCAATGGATTGGTGCAATCGGTAATCCCACTTACTCTACACAAGCCGGTAATGATGTATCACTCACTATCACAAGTAAAGGAACTTTAAGCTTCAATGATTTTCCAAATAATACACAGGGAACCGGTTTCCATTATCTTGATGGTCCGAACCTGCTTTTTGAAGGCGCTTTAATTTTAGCAACTTCTTCTACAAAGATTTCAGATGCTGCAAGAGGAATTGGCACTGGACAGGATGCGGATTTCACTACGATTCAACCCTTTGTACTAAAAATTCCGGGATCCATTGCCGATCAGCAAGGTTCGACTATTTTTAATGATGATGCAAACGAGACAAATAAAATAGGTATTACCACCAAGCTTGAAAGTTTTTCTTTTACAGACATCCCAAATAACAATTTCATAATTCTAAAATTCAATTTTACCAACAATTCGGATGGACTTATTAAGAATTTCTATGCCGGTTTGTTTTTTGATTGGGATCTTATTGATGGCTCCGGTTTAGGAGATATAACTGCATATGATAGCCAGGGAAATCTCTCTTATACATATAATACGACGGATGGCCCTGATACCTGGATTGTTACTGCATTAATTTCCGACGGCGATTATACCTTCTACGCAATTAATAATAACGGCACAGATGGAGGATTTGGGGTTAACGATGCAAATGGTTTTACAGATGAAGAAAAATGGGAGTCCCTTTCAAATGGTATTGCAAAAACTACTGCCGGACCTGATGATATTTCTCATGTTATAGGAAGTGGCCCTTTTACTATTCCGGCAGGTGAAACAGTTGATGCCGGATTTGTGATTGGTGCAGGTTTAAACCTGAATGATCTTGGTACAGTAGTTATTAATGCCAGAAACATATATCCTACTTTACCTACCGATGTTAACGATGAAGAAAAACCGATTCCATATTCATTTAAACTTTCGCAAAACTATCCTAATCCATTCAACCCAACAACTAAGATTGAATACATTATCGCAAAAACCGGATTTGTTACTTTAAAAGTTTATGATGTCTTGGGAAATGAAGTTTTTACATTGGTTAACGAAGTACAGCCAGCTGGAGAGTATAAGGTTGATTTCAATCCGATAGTCAGTAACATTAATCTGGCATCCGGGGTTTATTTTTATCAGCTAAAAACGGATTCATTCGTTCAAACAAAAAAGATGATACTTATGCGATAAAGTCACGGTAACGTTAACTAAAAAAGATTTGAGAGGAAAATACTGCTAACTATATAAACACAAAAATTCGATTCAACTGCCGGAGCTTCGCTTCGGCATTCTTATTTTAAATCGCATATCTATTATTCTTCCGTATTTTTACCGGACATATTTTAACAATTTTAATTCCATTCCAGGTTGGGCTTCATAACTAAAAATATCTTAAGTACAATGAGACTTTTCCGCCAAGCGTTAACCGGAGAAGATGCAAACATACTTAACGGCAATATCAACCGCGCTATTATTCTTCTCGCTATTCCAATGACACTGGAAATGGTAATGGAGTCACTCTTTGCCGTTGTAGATATTTTCTTTGTCAGCAAGTTGGGTGTCGATGCAATTGCCGCTGTTGGTTTAACAGAATCTCTGCTTACAATCACTTACTCGCTAGGATTTGGAGTTGCAATGGGAACAACTGCAATGGTTGCGAGAAGAGTTGGTGAAAACAATATTAAAGGTGCATCTGTTTCCGCCGCCCAATCAGTTTATCTTGGTATTATAACTTCTTTACCCATTATGGCTGCAGGGATTTTCTTCTCAACAGATTTGTTGCAACTTATGGGCGCATCCAATTCTGTAATAGAAAACGGTGTTGGCTATACAAAGCTAATCTTTAGCACAAATCTGATAATTGTTCTTCTGTTTCTGATAAATGGAATTTTCCGGGGTGCCGGAGATGCTACACTTGCAATGCGTACATTATGGATATCTAACGGACTTAATATTATTCTTGACCCTGTGTTAATTCTGGGTATAGGACCTTTCCCTAAATTAGGTATTGAAGGTGCTGCTGTTGCAACAATTATAGGACGATCAATCGGGATACTCTACCAGGTTTATCATTTAAATAGAAGCAAAGGTATTATAAAGATTCACAAAACTGATTGGCACTTTGATGCTGATGTTATTAAAAGGCTGGTTACACTTTCGGCGGGTGTAACCGCACAAAATATTATCGGGTCGGCAAGCTGGATTTTTTTAATGCGAATTATTTCAACCTTCGGAAGTATCGCGCTTGCGGGATATACAGTCGCGATCAGGGTGGTAATGTTCACCCTTTTACCTGCATGGGGTATTTCAAATGCTGCGGCTACGATGATAGGACAAAATCTCGGAGCTAATCAACCGGAGCGAGCAGAAAAATCTGTATGGCATACAGGTTTATATAATATGATTTATATGATAATTGTTATGATAATCTTTCTCTTCTTTGCAGAAAATATTGCGGCTTTTTTTGCAAATGAAAATGAAGTGATTTCAAATGCTTCGGAATGCTTAAAGATTGTTTCACTGGGGTACCTGTTTTATGCGTGGGGAATGGTACTTGTGCAATCTTTTAACGGTGCGGGTGATACAAGAACCCCAACCATTATTAACTTTTTTATTTTCTGGATGATGCAGATACCTCTTGCTTATCTGCTTGCTATTCGGTTTTCCTTTGAAACTGCAGGTGTTTACTGGGCAATTGTGATTTCGGAATCAACTTTTACAGTTGTAGGATATTTCTTATTTAAAA
>JAJDNK010000180.1 GCA_022340715.1 bacterium BMS3Abin03
TCTCCGCACATAATTTCCCACAACATCAAAGCTTACTTTTACAACTGCATTATTCTTAGTTAATTTTTCAGTCCTAAAATTTATTTTCTGGATTGCTGTCTTATCTTCAGCTAAAAGATAAACCGGACGCCAGATTGCCATTGTTGGATACGAAGGTCCCCAATCCCATCCAAATGAATATTGTGCTTTTCGTATATGAACTCGATACGAATTTAATGCAGCTGATAATTCTCCATATTTTTTTTCTAATTTCTTAGCACAGGTAAAAGGTGATTTAAAACGAAGTTCTAAAATATTCTTCCCGGATTTTAACAATCTTGTAACATTAAATTCATATCTCAAAAACATATTTTCTGATTTGCCAATGCACTTACCATTTAAGTAAATATCTGCAACGGTATCTATTCCCTCAAACACTAATTTTACAGCAGAACTGTTTTTTAATTTATCAGGAAAAGCGAATTCCGTTTTATAAATACAATTACTTTCTGAAATCCATTCTAATTTATATTCATTATTTTCTTTGAAAGGATCATCAATTAATCCGGCTTTCAACAGATCAGTATGAATAGTTCCCGGAATCTCTGCCGGAATCCACCTGCTAATTTTTTCCTTAGGAAGAGCGACTTTGCCTAAAGGATAGTTGATTAATTTGAACTGCCAGTTTTTATTTAAAAGGATTTCCTGATGCATAGTTATTGTTACTTAAATTCAACCTTGATTGAAGTTGAATTGGAGTTGTGTGTAAAATCAAAAGTTGAAATATTTATTCCTTCCGATGATTCAATATTTAAAAGTTCCGTAAAAGGTTTGTTATTAATCGATACTTTTGAAATTCCGGTTGGGGATTCAATTATAACTTCATCCTTATTACCGGGAAAACTTTTCAGATCAATCGACAATATTTTAGCATCGGAATTGTACTGACAGCTTTTTAAAACAGATTTAGTATTTATCAAATAAGGTTTATCAGGTATGCCGGCATAAACTTCAATTTTATCGTACTTACCATCATAAGGAATAACCGCCGTTGATAATTCATTTCCATCATACAAAATTTTCTTTATGTAATTACCTTTTCCCTGAACTGTAACTTTGGATAATTTCCCTGAATTAAATAAATCGAGTGATATCTGATTTTGATTTTCAGGAATATAAGGATCGAGTTGAATGTTCCATTCATTTTCATTTATCGCGAAAAGGTGATATAGTGAATACAAATACCAACCTGCCGCCCAGAGAAACTGCGGTTTATCAACAGTTCCATAAAGAGAAGGATCGGTATAATTGCCATTGCGTACTTCATACATTGCAGGCTGACCGTTTGGACCAGACATAATGCCGTCAATCGTCATTATATTTTTTATGAAGGTAAAAGCTTCGTCTTTTTTATCGTCAGCAATTAGAGCAAGTGCAAACCAAGCATTTCCGTGAGGCCAGATTCCTCCATTTGCGTAAAAGAATTTATCACCGGCTTCGTTCCCAACAAAGTTCAGATAGTCACTTAATTCCTTAAAATCCATTGGAAATGCGTTATAAATTCCAACCTTTTTATCCAATAATTTTTCTTTGGCAGTACTAACTAATTCATCCAGCCTTGTATTATTTAGTAAACCATAATGAGCTGCGAGAAGCGAACCTATATAATAATGCTCATCTATCTTTCCCGGTTCATAATAGTTGATGAAATATTTAAGATTATCATCCCAGAGCTTTACGTTCAACTGTTGCTGCATTTTGTTTGCAAGGTTTTCAAAATCAGAAAGCTTATCCGGATTTTTCTCAAGCATTGTAGAAATAAATAAATATTCCCGGATTGCTTTAATTGCCAGAATGGTCATATAGGATTTTGATCCGTAAAGATGTCCGATATCCCACCAATCCGGTCTGTTCGACCACATCAGATCGTCATCACCTTTGGTCATTAGAGCTTGTGTAAGACTTTTCTGAATGTAAGGATACAAAGTTCTTAAAAATTCAATCTCACCCGAATGACGAAGATAACTTCCTGATACAATTATAAACCAGAAATTATTCCAGTTATCGTGATCAGCAAATTCTGTTTGGTAAACAGAGTCTTTCCAGTAATAAGCATGTGGAATTATTTTATCTTCATTTGCGTGTTTAATGATAAAACCTAAATCTCGCTTAACTCTGGCAATATCAAAATTAACAGCAGCTAGATCGGTCTTTAAAACATCGTGAGTGAAATAAAAATTATATTCAGCCGGACATGGCATCGGAACAAAATCTCCATCAAGATAATGTGTATTGGCTTCAAGAATTGCCTTTGACCACGCAATGGATTGATCGATGATAGTATCACCGGAGGTTAATCCGGCTTCACCATAAACTTTTTTCAATACTGATTGCTCATATGAATTTATATCGTTTTCATAATTTTTAATTAAGTAAACCGCAATCTCTTTACCTTCTTCTTGTTTACAGGAACCAACAACCTGAATTATCGTCATAGTTTCCTGAGGCTTAAGATTTTTCCTATAGAGAAATTTAGCTGTTGGTCTTCCCTGGTTATCTTTGAACAGTAAATCATTCCTAAGCTCAAATACATTTTGTGTAAGCCATTCATTGTCAGGATTCACCAAACCGGATAGCTGACTGACGCTAGTAAAACTCTCAGGTTTCTCACCTACATTTGCAACAAAGATTTGCGCAGATTGGGTTTGAGGATCATCAAAATTTGCATAGATGATAGAATTATCCTTATCATATTCAGTCCAGGCTTTATCAATAAAATTGTAAGAATGACTTGTTCTTATCGCAGTTTCAAGATCAGTATAGAACTCAAATGATTTTTCTTCATTGCCTTCATTTTTTATTGCATACCTGATTACCATTGCAGGTTTCGTCTTCGTAAACCTGTATGAAATATCTACCGATTTTTCATCATCATTTTTATGAAAGTTTACAGAGTATGGAGTTAGATCAAACTGAAATGGTTCCAAACCGAGTAACTGTTTTTCCCCATTTCCGATCTTTAATCCAAGCTGCATTATAAATGAAGTATCACGTCTCCAATAATCAGCACTTTCATCCAGACTGTTGGCAACAGGATAATAAAAGCTGATTCGTTGAAGTAAAGGCGAACTATGATGCATTTCAATTCCAACAAAGAGCCCGCCAACTTCGATCTTGGCATCCCCTTTATAATAAATTTTTAATCCTTCATCAGTTAACTGTTCATTTTGATTTCGACATGAAAAAGAAAATATTATTATCGAACCAAAGACGAATAAAACCGGGAATCTTAAATATGGTTTTGACATATATTCCTCAATTAGAAGTTAATTCGTTTAATAGATTTTGAAGATTAACTTTTGCGAAACTGCTTGCATAATCGGACATAGCATAAGGAATAACCAACTCATCACCGTGCACAACTCCGCCGCAACTATATACAACATTCGGAACATAGCCTTCACGTTCGTTTTCATTTGGACTAAGCAAAGGTTTATCAAGTCTGCCTATAACCTTCGTCGGATCTTCCAAATCGAGAAGAACCACCCCTATAGAATACTTCCTCATCGGTCCAACCCCATGAGTTAATACAAGCCAGCCTCTGTCCGTTTCAATCGGTGAACCGCAGTTACCAATTTGTACCATCTCCCATGTAAAAGTTGGTCTTAATAAAATTCTTTTAGTATACCAGAAGTGTATCATATCCGAAAACATTATGTAAATGTTTTCATTATCCTGTCTTGAAAGCATAGTGTACATTCCATTTATTTTTCGCGGAAACAACGCCATGCCTTTATTTTTAACTTCGGGTCCATTTAATGTTTTAATTTTAAAACTCAGGAAATCTTGTGTTTCCAATAATTGAGGAAGAACTATTTTGCCATCAAAAGCAGAGTAGGTAGCGTAATAAACATAGCTACCATCATCATTAGAAAAACGAACAAAGCGGGCATCTTCAATTCCATTGGTTTCGGTTGGACTATGGGGAAAAATGATTCGTTCGGAAAGATTTTGTTTCTCATTAAAGAAAATCTCGTAATTTGAACGAGCGAGTGTCAGAATTCCATTTGCTATCGATCTTTTTTGACCGTTACGGATACGACTTTGAATTAAAGCAGTTTCAATCTGTTCTTCAAGTTCTTTTAGCGAAAACGTATCGCCGAGGTTTGATAATACATAATCAGTAAATTCGTATGCTAATCCGAGTTCAACTAGCTTTTTTTCAAACAGCGGTTTTTCATAATAAGGATTCGGAACCACCTCAGGAGCGCTGACATATTTTACAGGATTTTCAATTGAAATATTATTTTTGGCATCGATAACACCCGAACGAAAAACTATTGATGAAATATGACCTTCGCCTGTAGCACGCAAGCTTAAAATATATCTTTTACTTCCTTGCGAAAGATTTGATTGATCCGGATGTAAGACAATAGACGGATTAAATAAAGCAGAAGACTCAAGGGAATATTCCTGAGTAAAATAAGCTCCTATCAGCATTTGTCTTTTTATACTCAACTTTTTATCAGTTATTAAATAGCCAGATACCTGATCGAATCTCTTTAAATAGAAATCACATATTTTATTGTGTCGCTCACCAAAATCCTTACACACTTCTTCAATTTCACTATTAACTTCTTCTTCGGTAATCGACAATACCCTGGCGGCTATCTTAAGTATCTGCTCCTCATGAACAGGTTTAAATGGTAAAAATATTACTCTTTTGGGATCGGGTTTCAGAACGAGATGCGTTCTTTCTGCTTTCATATAAGTTTCCTGCCTTAAAATATTTTATATATAGTTAGTGATTTTGTAGTAACTCCTCTGAGATATTGTACGTTTCAATAGCTTGTATACTCAATAAAGCTTCAATGGTAGATTCTGCACCAGAATTCTTGTTGACATCAATGTCGGAATTTATACCATCGAAGCATCTGCCGGTCGAAGGATAATACATTTGGGTTGCAGCAATATTTTTACCGAAAAACCATTTGGAAATTGCCACAGCTTTAAACGCATAAGCAGAATCATTTGTTAATTCATATGCTTCAAGGCATGCGTAAATCATTGGTCTGAAGTTGTAGGCTATCTGAGAGAATTTATTACGTCCAGAAAATTCAAACCCATCATTCACTTTTTTTATTTCAAAGCTGCTCAAATAATTTTGTTTAATCAGGTAACCATAAAAGAAATTTATTTCATTTAATGCTGCAAGTTTAAAATCATCTCTTTTCAAAACTCCTGCTGCTTTCAATAACGCATACGACTGGCTATTTCCGTAAGCATGCCATAAACCCTGCCAACTCAGAAATGTATAGTATGGAATGTTTGTTGAATCTCCTTTTTGCATTAACAAAATGCCATCGCACAAATCATTTATATAATTTGTAACACTTGTGTCCCCTGTTTCCGTTAAATAATTAAGTAAAGCAACTACCAATATTGAAGCCTGATCACCTGCAGATTCATAAGGGAGCCAGTTCGGAAATTCTATTCCATCTATTTTTTGAATCGTCTTTTCTTTTGGAAACGATTTTTTTGTTGTTTCAACTGATGTTTCCAAACACTTTAATATTTGTTTTGAGAATTTAACGTTCGTAGTCTTAAAAACTTTATACCCTTCGGATAAAGCCCACATTGCACGCCAACTCCACCAATCTGCTATGTTAAGGCTGTTTCTGTGCATCCTATTAATAGAATGATCTTCGAAAATAAAATTATAGAAGAATCCGTTTTCAGATTGCATGAAAAGTAAGAATTCAGTTAACTGTTTCACCTTTGTTAAGCTTGCTATATCATTGTTTAATTGATAGTTTTTTAAATAAAATATTGTTGCACGAGCGGCATCATCAATACAGGCAATTCCCTCATCATCATCACCTATCCATTCGTAGTCAGGGTAATTACTATAAATGTGGATTATCCCCATTGACTTGCCTTCAACAGTAATATCTTCGTAAAGTGCATCGAGATGTGAAGTGTTTATTAATGAGTTTGATGATGTTAATTGATCTTTATCTTTCTCTGAACAAGAAGAAAGAAATAAAATTGCAGTAACAACTAATAATCTTATTTTCATTACTATTATTTCTCTAAGCAAAGAGATAATAAATGATCTTTTGTTGTGGTAGCGAGACAAATATTCAAGTCAGCTCCAGAATAATAAATTTTTATTTCACCATCAGGTTCTAACACCCATCCGTTCGAAAATACAACGTTTCCAACATCACCAATTCTCTCGAAGTTATAATCGGGAACAATAATTGGTTCACTCGTTTTTCCTTTTACAATCCATGGTTTTTCCAGATCGAGTAAAACAACGCCTATCTTATACATTGCACCGAATGTTAGTTCCCTGACTCCATGATAAAGCATTAACCATCCTTCTTCGGTTTTAATAGGATTACTCGATGAACCGATCTTATCATTTTCCCAGGTTCCGGCTGTAGGTTCCATCAACACTTTGTGAGAACCCCAATGTACTAAATCAGGACTACTGCTTATCCAGATATCTCTTCTTTCCATTGCAACTGGTCTGTCCACTTTCCAGTATAAGCCATTAATTTTTTCAGGGAATAATGAACAGTCTTTATTAGCAGGTTCACTAATAGGACCATGAATTGTAAACTTTTTAAAGTCTGAAGTTTCAGTTAAAATGACCAATGGCTCATACTTGGAATAACCAGTATACGTTAGGTAATACTTTCCATTAACCGGTGTTATTCTTGGATCTTCTATTCCCCATTCAACATAAGAAAAACATTCTTTATGATCTTTAGGTGTAAGGCAAGGTCCGTTTGCAACTTTAAAATTAATTCCATCTGTACTTTCAGCTAATGTAAAACTCGATCTACCATTTGGCATTTCTGTTCTGCAAAGCAAAAAATATTTCCCGTTGATCCTAACTGCACCGGCATTAAAAATACTATTCACATGAAAAGGAACATTTTCTTTTGTTAAGATCGGATTATTCCCGTATTTAATTACTTCTTTCATTTATTTAACCCATAATTTTATTTGATTATTCTTTAATTCCTGTAGAAGCCATACTTTGTATAAAGTACTTTTGGAAAAACAAGTATGCTACAATAATAGGTAACGCTAATACAGTAGCAGAAGCCAGTCTAACACCAAGCTGAGACTCTGCTCTTCCACCAACAACAAAAAGAGTTACCAATTGCGGCATAGTCATTAAATCTTCATTCCTGATTACAATCAATGGCCAAAGAACTTCGTTCCACGATGCCATGAATGTTATAATTCCCACTGTTATTAAAGCCGGTATTGAATTTGGCCAGAGAATTCTGAAAATAATTGTAAGCTCGTTACAACCGTCTATTCTTGCAGCATCGATTAAATCCTGAGGTAAACTTTTAAAATACTGCCGGAACATAATTATGCTGAGAGCATTCATTAAGTAAGGAACGATCAAAGCTAAATATGTATCCACCCAGCCAAATTTAACCATAATTATATACTGGGGAATAAGTGTAATCTGGAATGGCAAAGTCATCGTAAAAATGATTATGAAGAATATCAGGTTTCTTCCTTTAAATTCTAATCTTGAAAGTGCATATCCAACCATCGAACCAAAAACCAAAACTCCTAAAGTAATAACTGAAGAAACAAAAAGACTGTTCAATAATGCTCTTGTGATAGGAATCTTTGCAAACATCTGAGTGTAACTATTTAAAGAAACAGAAGAAGGAATAAGTACAAGATTCCCTATTTCTTTTTCAGGAGCTAACGTTGCTGTTAACATCCAGGCAAATGGATAAATAAACATCAACGCACCGAAAACAAGTATTATATAGAACAATGCCTTTTTCATCTGTTCTATCTTTCCTTCTCTATAAATCTTTTTTGAATAATCACAACCGCTACAATTAACAGTGCGAAAAATAGTCCAAGTGTTGCTGAATAACCCATGTGGTAATAAGAAAATCCTTGTTTATATATATAAAGTACGGCAGACAATGTGCTGTTTAACGGACCACCTCCGGTTAAAATATATGGCTCGATAAATAAGGAGAATCCTCCTATAGTTGATAGTACAACTACCATAAAAATTGTTGGATTTATCATAGGAAAAGTAATGTGTCTGAATTTTTGCCAATGAGTTGCACCTTCCAGATCGGCAGCTTCATAATAATGCTGCGGTACGGTTTGAAGTCCAACCAAAAAGAGAACGATATATAATCCAACATTCTTCCAGGTTGCCATTAAGGCAATAGAAGACATTGCAATTTTCGGATCTACAAGCCAGCCAACTTTTCCGAGTCCGATAAAGATTAAAATTCTATTAAGTAAACCTGTATCGTATCCGAATAACTGTTCCCATAAAATTGTAACTACAACTCCAGATACTATAACAGGCAGAAAAAAAGCTGCTCTGAAGAATCCTCTTAGTTTCACTTTTTGATTCAGCACTTCCGCAAGAAATAAAGCAACAATTATCTGAAGTGGAATGTGGATGACAAGAAAGATCAGAGTATTTAACAGAGATCTTAGAAATAATTTATCCTGAAATAATCTTATGTAATTATTCAAGCCGGAATACTCCATAGGAGAGATTATATTCCATTTATGAAACGTAAGCAGAATAGAAAAAACCACCGGGAACGCAATAAAGACTAGAAAATGCACCAGGTACGGCGAAACTAATAAATATGGAGTTATTTTCTTTTTCACGTTATTGATTTCCATTACTTAAGAAACAAAAGATTAACAGCATTTGCAGCATCTTCAATTGCCTGCTCAGGTGATTTAACTCCATAGATAACAGAGGCTTCGTATTCCTGCGAAATAATATCAAAAACTTCTCTTAGAACCGGTGATGAATCTGTTCCTTTTACATAACTTGATTGCTTTGCAAATATTTTCATCTTTTGATTTGAACTAAAATATTCAGTGAACATTGCATCACTATCTAAATTTTTCCTGCGCGGTAACTGTGCCGTGATTTCAAGAAGCCTAAGGTCATTTTTCTTGCTTATCATGTTTTTAATAAACTCCCAGGCTAACTGAGGATTCTTACAACTATTAAATATTACAATATTTTTAGGATCACCGTAAGTATAAACCGGACCTAAATGATCATCAGGAACAATCATAGTTGAGTAATCGTATCTAAATCCTTCCGGCTTAAATTTTTCTGCATGAGCAATTTCCCATGGACCGGTAAATCTTGTTGCGATTACACTTGATAAGAAGGGATCCTGTCTTGCACTTAGTCTCTCCTTGGCAAAGTAATTCTTTCTGTAAAGTTCCTGCAGAAATGCAAATACCTCGACCGCATATTTATTATTGAATACCGCCTTGTTATCCTTTATTAACGGGGCTCCATTGGATGCAGCAAGGTATAAAGGATAGAAGTCAAAAAATCTTTGCCACCAAGTAACTAAAACTTCGGAATAACCAAACCACTGATCGACATATCCATCTCCGTTAAGATCTTTACTGAATAACCGGCAAGCGTTAAAAAATTCCTTATATGTTTTTGGTGGTTCTTTTAATCCTAAGTCAGCAACTATATTTTCATTGTAAATCAAAAGAATAGGATTGATCTTCCATGGAATTTGATAAATATGTCCATCCTGCGATTTTATTTCTTCTACAACAGAACTGTCACATCTTTCGTAAATGAAATCTATAAATCCTTTTAGAGTATCGAAGGGAACCAATACACCTGCTTGGGCATAAGCTTCAACATCGCCTTGCCATATATTTGAATAAATATCCGGTGTTGTATTTCCCACAACTGCAGCTAAAATTATTTCTTCACTTGATCGTCCTTCCGGAACAGGTTGAAATCTAATTGGTGTATCATTGGGATGTTCTTCATTCCACTGATTTACTACAACACGTGCAAATTCTATTTCATCAACATTATTAGAAGACCAATAAAGTAGTTCATTCTTATTACCTGATTCATCACTACAGGATAAAAGAAATAGCTGGCTCAAAATCATAACCGGCAGAATAATATTTTTAATTCTTCTTTTTAACATTTTAGTTAAATTTATTCCCAATTAATCCAATCGAAATCAATTGATGGATATGCAGTTCGGGGAATTAAACCGCCTTTTTTTACTGTATACAAATCAATTGCTCTAGGATTATTTTCTTCAGAAACCTTAACCTTTTCTAATACATCTTCATTAATGCTTACTTTGTATTTAGCTTTTAGTTCATTAAGCTTTAATAAAATCTTCCTAAGAATTTTCTGATCTGTTTCATCTGAATTTGATTTATCATCTAATTTTACTTCTTTTTCTTTCAGCAAAACAGATTGAACAATTTCATTCTTAACAGCACTGTAAACTATTTTATCTTCCCACCATTTGCTTTGTTCAACTACTGATTCATCCTTATAAAAACCTCTTTTTAATGCTAACTCAGATAAAAGTTTATCCCGCAACATTCGCCAAATAAGATTTTCCAACGATTTAGAGAATGTTGGTAAATTTTCTTTATTGAATTTTACGTATTCACTTCTGTTTCTGTACCATTTCAGAAATTCTTCTAAAGTCACATTACCTTCGTTCATCTCAACGAGAACAGTTTGTCCTGCATTTTCTTTAGTAATATTTAAGTTTTTAAGTCCCTCTTCCATTTTATCCGCAAGCTGCCACTTTTCGTATAATTCTTTTTCCAGGGAATAGAAACCTATGTAGGACCTTAAAACTGTAAAGCTCTGTCTCTTAATTATCGGATCCTGTTGAAGCAATAAATTATTAACATATTCATCGGATAGCTTGTCCATTTTTTTCATCTTTACTGCATTGATAGATTCCTGTCTTAATCTCTCCATTTCTGTTCCTGTAACAACCATGTTTTGAGTTACATTATTTATTTTAAATAAATACCAACCATCCGAAGTCGCAACCGGATTTGATACCTGACCGATTGGTAAAGTATCGATGAGACCTGCAAGCTCTGGATTTCTTTTCCCCAATTGAAACCTACTAAGTTGCATACTTCTATCATCAAGATAAATTGAAGTATCATTAAACTGTAACTGATAAAGCGAATCGAAAGGAATTTCTGAAGCTAATGAATTGAGATAATCGTTTAGCTCCATTTCGGTTTTAGCATACAACCACCTTATATCAAGTTCAAGTTCTTTCTGAGTAATTACGGTGTCAATCTCCTTTTCATTTACTTCAACCTTACTTAGAATATCTTCCCTAAACATTTGTTCTGTGGCTAAATCATTTTCGAAATCCTGATGAATAGATTTAACTTCGTCTCCTTTATCAACATTTCTTGAATAACCATCGAGAGCTAATAGTTTTTCATTGATCATGTATTTCAAATAACGTTCCTTAGAATCTTTCTCCCTTTTTACAAAAGCAGGACCAAATTCATAGCTATAATAAAATTCATCAGTCGTTATATTGATTGGACCAACACTTGCAACTATTTCATTTTTAATCTTTTCTAAGTTTGATGAATCATCCGGAATACTATCCTGAACCGGGTAGGATAAACCGCCGAGATAAAAAATAAAAAAGAGGGCGAAAAGTATTTTTTTAACCAAACTTCTGTGATCTTTCAATTTTTAATTTCCTTAAAACTAAAAGCTATTAAAAATGCATAAGCATTTATTTAATTATCGCAAACCGATCCATCTTTTCTCCAACTCCAGGCGCATCCACGTGATATACATATATTCCATATGCTATATCCATCCCATCCTTCGATACCATATCCCAACTCTCCTGTCCATCACTTATTACACTGTTATGTTCCAGTGTCCTT
>JAJDNK010000181.1 GCA_022340715.1 bacterium BMS3Abin03
CGCTCAGGATCAGCTTCATCTGGATAAAATCCATTATCTCTTATGTATTGCCTGTCCTCGTTATCATCGAATACAAAGAAGGTCTCCAGATCAGCATTAAATACACCTTTACCAAAAAATCCATTCCACACTCCATCCCAGCCCGATGGCCTATCTGGCCAATGTAACGGCCAGGTATTATCATCATCACTTCTGGCTATAGCTGAATTATAAGGATTATCATAACCCGGCAGAGCATACCATCCGTAAGTAACGCCAGTTGCCGGATCGTGCCTTGTAAACTCATAATAGTTTGTCTCAAGTGGATGAATTGTATGACCTGCAGGGTCCTTAGTCTCTGCCTGAACTATTATTGCGATACCATCAATATATAAATGACCTGAACCTTTAGGCCACGCACCATTTGGACCACCTTGTTCATTTAACCAATCCGCAATCTCACCGAAGTTCAGATAAACTGTCTCAATAAGGTTTCCATCCATATAACCTTTTTTTGTGTTATTGTGGTTGCCTTTGTTTTTATCAACTACTCTCTGACCGATAATTACATCAGAATTGATAATCAAATTGATTACAATTAAAACTATAAATATGAAATTGTTTTTCTTGATCAACATTGTTGTTTCAATATATAAATATGTCTTTCATAACTACTGCTACAAATTCTTAATTAAACTTTATTGAATAATGATTTTTCTTTTGCACAGAAATATGCTGTAGATTTATTTCATAAAAATTATCTTTCTTCAATTTCGAAACATTACCACTTATATCATCTCCATTTAAGAAAATCTTTTGACTCACAAGTGGAGAAATAATCTGCAATTTAATTTCATGACCTTCAAATGATTCAAGATCAAATTCTAGAGTTTTTGTTTCTTTATTGTACCTTAAAGATGTTACTATTGCATTAGCTGAATTTAGGTAAGGTGTGTCAATCTTCCCTAATATTAAGTTAATCTGTTTTAAGTTATTAATATCTTCAGGAATTACAGCAGACGGGATTTCCTTCCCATCAAATAAGATCGAAGATAACATCCTGCCTTTACCGGTAATATCAACATTTAAGGGAACTCCACTGATGTTAACAACTAGATGTACGGAATCCATCTCTTGAGGAATAAACGGACTGAACGATATATTCCATTCATTTTCCCTTAGCCCGAATAAATTATACAAAGTATAAAAGTACCAACCACCAGCCCATAAGAATTGTGGTTTATCAATTTTGCCATAAAGTGCCGGATTATTTTTATCACTTATTCTATACTCATACAAAGCCGGTTGACCGTTAGGGCTGTTTATTATTCCTTTCAAGGTCATTGTTCTTTTAATAAACTTTAAAGCTGCATTATTCAATCCATTATTTATTAATGCAAGAGCATACCAGGCATTTCCATGAGGCCAGATTCCACCATTAGCATAATAGTGAGGATCGCCGGCTTCATTACCTGAAAATCTCATGTAATCTATTAGCAGATGTAAATCCATCGGGTATAACGTGTATATTCCGAGTTTTTCATCCAATAAATTTTGTTTTGCAGTGGAAATCAACTTTAAGTTTTTATCGTGATCGAGCAAATTAAAATGTGAGGCTAATAATGAACCCATATAAATATGCCGATCTTCTGTTCCATCTTCATAGTAGCTGATCAGGTAATTAAGTTTATTATCCCAGAGTGTATCGATTAATTTATTATTCATCCTGTTTGCGAGATTTTCATAGAACTTTAATTCAAGTGAATCTTTTTGTAAGTAAGTAGATATATAGTTGAACTCCCGTAAAGCACGAATGGCTAAGATTGTCATATAAGCACGCGGTCCATAATTGTTGCCAATATCCCACCAATCCGGTCTGAAGGACCACATCAGGTTGTCATCTCCTTTAAACTTTAAGGCTGTTTTAATGCTCTGTTTTATGTAAGGATAAAGTTGATTTAAAAATTCTTTATCCTCCGAGTGCCGCAGGTACCTTGCAGAAACAAGTATAAACCAGAAGTGGTTCCAGATCGGGCTTGGCACAACTGAAGGACCTAATTTTTTCCAGTTTCCAGTTCCTGCAAATTCGGTTTTATATGTTGAGTCTTTCCAATAGTAAGCGTGAGGGATTGTTTTGTCTGTATCGGCTAAGCTGATAATATATTCTAAGTCATCTTTAACCCTATTTAAATCAAAATTAACCGCAGCTAAATCGGTTAGTAATGCATCATGAGTAAAATAGAAATTGTATTCAGCCTGAGCTGGCATCGGAACAATCTGTCCATTTAAATAATGAGCATTAGTCGTTAATACTGCTTTCGACCACTCCGAAGTAAAATCTAAATCATTATCACCTGTTATAATTTCTTTCTTATTTATGGATTCATCCAAGATATAATTTTCATACTCGTTGACTTCCTCCCGATAATTCTTAAACAGGAAATTTGTCTTTTCAATTGCTTCTGAAATCAACGATGAGCCAACAACCTGAATAATTTTAATTGATTCTCCGGGAGCTAATAATTTTTTGTAAATAAATGCTGCTACAGGCACACCGAAATTTTCTTTTGATATTATTTCATTTGGAAGAGAACTATAAGTGTTCAACCACCTATCGTCCAGGTTTTTGAATTCATCTTTTCCTTCTTTTCGGGAAGTAAAACTTGAAGGTTTCAAACCACAATTCATCACAAAGACTTGTGCATTTCCTGTTTCTATAAAAGGATAGTTCGTTCTTATTATCGATCCGTTTTCCTGAAACTCGGTATATGCATTATCTATAATTTTATAGGTATGACATGTTCGAAGTGTGGTTTCTAATCTTGTATATACTTCATATTCTTTTTCTAAGTCGGATGTATTAATTATTTCATAAGTCATCACCATAGCAGGTTCATTTTTACAAAATTCATACGTGATTTTTATTTCACTGTCGGAATCATTTCCTTCAAATGAAACTGAATATGGCGTTTGGGAAACTTTATAAACCTGGTTTTTTAGAAATCGTTTTGGAGAATTACCAACCTTTAATCCGACAGACATAATCCTGAAGTTTTCCCGTTTCCAATAATCATTACTAATATCGATACTATTTGCCACCGGATAATAAAAGCTTATCCTGTTCAACAAAGGAAAACTTTTATGAATTTCGATACCTACATAGGGATTTCCTATTTCTATCTGACCAACTTCCTTATTACTTTCAATTGTTAGTAAATTATTATTTTGACCTACAAGGTAGAAGGGTATTAATAACAACGGTAAGTATGTTATCTTTATAATTGAGTTTATCATCTTTACCTTTTATATCTCAGAGCATCCTTTTTAACATTATTATTTAATTATCGCGAACCGATCCATCTTTTCTCCAACTCCAGGCGCATCCACGTGATATACATATATTCCATATGCTATATCCATCCCATCCTTCGATACCATATCCCAACTCTCCTGTCCATCACTTATTACACTGTTATGTTCCAGTGTCCTT
>JAJDNK010000177.1 GCA_022340715.1 bacterium BMS3Abin03
TTAGAACATGTAAAACAAATCTGGCAGGATACTTTTCAAGGCTTCCCATTAGAGTATAGATTTTTTGATGAAGATTTTGCTAAAATGTTTCAGGCAGATGAACGTATGATGTCTATATTCAGCTACTCTGCTTTTCTTGCAATTATAGTTGCATGTTTGGGTTTGTTTGGATTGGCTGCATTTATTTTAGAACTACGCACAAAAGAAATAGGAATCAGGAAAGTTTTAGGTGCATCTATTACAGGAATTACATTTATGCTTTCTAAAGAATTTATTCTTTGGGTATTAACGGCTAATCTAATTGCATTTCCGGTTGCATATTATCTCATGGATAGTTGGCTTCAGGATTATGCTTATAGGATTAATATAAGCTGGTGGATGTTTTTTATATCCGGTGGAATAGCTTTAGTGATTGCATTGGCAACGGTTAGCTTTAGAGCGATTAAAGTTGCAACTGCGAACCCTGTAAAATCTTTAAGGTATGAATAAGAGGGAGAGTTATGTTTAAAAATTATTTCAAAATAGCAGTCAGGAACATAGTTAAATATAAACTATACTCCTTTATAAATATAGTTGGCTTAGCTGTTGGCATAGCAATTTGCCTGCTAATATTTCTGTTTATAAATGATGAATTGAGCTACGATAAGTTTTATCCGAACTCTGACAGAATATATAAAGTGATACGTGAAACAGGCGGAGGGAATGAATTGGAAGGCGTTACTCCTTTACCTTTGTGCGAAGCATTAAGGACTGATTTCCCGGAACAGGAAGTCATTCAGGTTAGAAGCGCCAATAATGTTATTAGTTACAAAGAAAAGACTTTCACTGAAAAAAGATTTGATTATGTGGACTCGAATTTTTTCAAGGTATTCTCATTTAACCTGGTCGAAGGAAACCCTAACACGGCACTAAAAAATCCGAACTCCGTTGTTATCACAAAAGAAATTGCGAAAAAGTATTTCGGCAATGAAGAGCCAATGGGAAAGACCCTTATTTCAGAAAATAAAGACCCCCTTATGGTAACCGGGGTGATGGAAAATGTTCCGGAGAATTCTCATATACAATTTGATTTCCTGTCACCCAAATCAGGCTATATCCGTGATTGGATGAAAGACTGGCATCCTTCCATGTTTGCTACTTATATCCTTCTCCCCCAAAATTATTCTGTGGAAAACTTTTCCAAAAGACTTCCGGCTTTTCTCGAAAAATATATTGGTAAAGATGAAGTAATAAATAATCAACGACTGAAATTGCAGCCTTTAAAAGATATTTACCTTTATTCTTCTGATATAAAGTTTAATCCCATAGATAAACAGGGCGATATAAGTGAAATTTATATTTTCTCAACGATTGCATTTATAATTTTAATCCTTGCTGTTATTAACTATATGAATCTTTCTACTTCACGATATTCAAACAGGATGGGTGAGATTGGTATCAGGAAGGTTATAGGAGCCCGACGCAGACAGCTTGTTAAACAATTTCTTGGTGAGTCTGTTATAACGTGTCTTATCGCTGTTGTAGTATCTATAATATTGGTCGAACTGCTTTTGCCTGCATTTAATACTCTGATGACAAAGGACATACAATTTGAGATTTTCAGAAATCTAAAACTTGTCGGGGGGATAGTATTATTTGGTGTAATTATCGGGCTGGTATCCGGGAGTTACCCCGCAATGTTTTTATCTTCTTTCAATCCGTTAAACATAATCAAAGGTTCAACTTCTCCCGGGGCTAAAGGTTTACTATCGAGAAAGATTTTAATTGTGGCGCAATACACATTAGCCGTTGCATTTATAACCTGTACAATTATAGTATCGCTGCAGCTCAATTATATAAGAAATAAAAATCTTGGTTTCGCAAAAGAAAACCTGGTTGCGGTAAGTATGCCGTATGAGTTAAGGGACAAATTTGATGCATATAAAAACGATCTGCTAAAAAATAAAAATATCGTTTGTATATCAAGAGCTGCAACTATTCCGCCAAATCCTTTGGGAACTATAAACCCGGTAGATTTTGTAATCAACGGGGAGAAAAAAACTTTATGGGCACGTGTTATGTGTGTAGATTTTGATTTTATTGAAACCTTAGGCTTGAAAATAAAAGAGGGAAGAGACTTTTCAAAGGAATATGGAGCCGATGAAAAGGAAGCTTTTATTTTTAACGTGGCAGCTATAAAATCTGTTGGTGTAGGAAATGCCATAGGCAGAAAAGTAAAATATTTTGGCGAAGAAAAAAAGATAATAGGTGTCGTAAAAGATTTCAATTACTGGACGCTGCGTGAAAAAATTGATCCGGTGGTAATTTTCATAAAAAAAGATTACTGCTGGCGTATAGTCGCAAAAATCCGTTCCGGTAATATTATTCAAACTATGAGCTTTTTGAAAAATAAATGGGAAAATATTTTTTCCGGCTGGCCGTTTGAATTTTCGTTTGTCGATAATAATCTTGATGAACTTTATAAAAAAGAAGTAAAGTTAGGAAAGCTCTCAGAATACCTGACTGTACTTGCAGTATTTATTGCTTGTCTCGGTTTGTTTGGGCTTTCATCTTTTACTGCGAAAAAGAGGACAAAGGAAATAGGTATTCGTAAAGTTTTAGGTGCATCAATTAGTGATATTGTGAGACTGCTTTCAAAAGAATTCCTGATACTGGTTTGTATAGCTGATATAATTGCTTTGCCGCTTGCTTATTATTTTATAAATCAATGGCTGCAGGATTTTTCTTACAAAATCGCTCCGGGTATCTGGGTATTTATCCTGTCCGGTATTTTTGCACTTTTAGTTGCAGTCTTCACTGTAAGCTTTCAAGCAGTAAAAGCTGCAACAACAAATCCTGTTGAGAGTTTGCGGTATGAGTGAACTCGAAATCCGGCTCAGACGGGTTAAATCATTAAGATATGAATAAATTTATTTAAGATAGTGCTATGATTAAAAACTATTTAAAAATCACATTAAGAAATCTTAAAAAACACAAACTATATTCGTTCATTAATATTCTCAGTTTGACGATAGGCATAACAGTTTGTATTCTAATTACACTGTATATAAAACAGGAATTCAGTTACGATAAATATTTTGAAAATGCTTCTAATATCTACAGGATAACAACAACACATATTTCTGAAAGGGGAACATCTGTAGATGTTGAAACACCTATGCCTCTTGCTGATGCGTTAGCTGAGAAATACCCCGAGATAGGATATTGTTCCAGGATATTTTTTGATGGTAACGAACTTGTAAAATATAAAGATAAAAGCTTCATCGAGAAGAGTATAGCATTTGCAGATTCAGATTTCCTTAAAATATTTTCCTTTAAAATCCTGAACGGGAATCCATCTCATCTTTTAGATTCTCCACATTCTATGGTCTTAACGAAAAAAGCAGCAGAAAAATATTTCGGCAGCGAAGATCCCATCGGGAAAGTATTAAAGCTAAGAAATAAGTATGATTTCACTATAACCGGTATTATACAGGATATCCCTGTGAACACTCATTTCCATTTCGATATGCTTGGCACTTACAGCGATGTAAACAATAGAATTTTTGAAGAAGATTTTTCCAAGCAATGGGGAGCCTATTTTGGTTCATATACTTATATACTCCTTCCGGAAAGCACATCAGTAAAAAATCTGCAGGAAAAGACATCAGACTTTATAATGAAACAACGGGAATTTCCTGCGGGTGTATCGGTGGAGCTAAATTATCAGAAGCTGCTGGATATTCATTTACATTCTGATTATGAAGGAGAAATTGAAGACAATAATTCCATTTCCAACATTTTGATAGTTGCTACGATAGGATTATTTATTCTATTGTTAGCCTGCTTCAATTTTATGAACCTGGCAACTGCGCGATCATCCCAGAGAATGAGAGAAATCGGTGTAAGAAAAGTGCTCGGTGCTGTACGTAAACAAATAGTCTCCCAGTTCCTCGGTGAAGCAACGTTGCTGGCTTTGATTTCCCTGGTATTTTCTTTTATGCTTGTTGAGCTTGTTCTGCCTTCTTTTTCAAATCTTTTGAATACGGAGATATCCTTCAATTTTCTCGATAACTTCAATCTCGTGTTTTTAATAATTACCGGAACAATTATAGTCGGAATAATAGCAGGAATTTATCCGTCATTCTATTTGTCTGGTTTCAAACCGGCTCACGCCGTAAAGAATATGGGAACCGTTTCTAAAAAATCCGGCGGGGGTCCGGGGATTAGAAAGGTTTTAGTAGTAGCCCAATTTGGTATTTCAATTACCCTGATAACATGTACAATCATAGTTTTACAGCAGTTAAATTATTTAAAGAACCACGACGTTGGATTTAAGAAAGATCATACAATTACGATTTCTTTTGGGGCTGATATTGCAGTTGAAAATTATCAGACATTAAAAAACAAATTTCTATCTGTTCCCGGTGTCAAAAATGTTACCGTTGCCAATAGTGCGCCAATAAGTAATGATGTGTATAACACTTCACTTTATCCAAACGGTTTAGATGGAGGGAACAGGTTTGGTATCTACCTTAAGTTTGTTGATTTCAATTTCAAAGATCTTTACGAATTAAAATTAGTAGCAGGCAGATTTTTCTCCGATAAATTTGCAGATAATTGGAAGGATGCTATGGTTGTTAATGAATCAACTGTTAAAAGTCTTGGATTTAAAGATCCGCAGGATGCGATTGGTAAAAAATATGTATTAGGCATACAAAGAGTTACTCCTACTATAATTGGTGTAGTAAAAGATTTTAATATTGCATCATTAAAATCGAATATTGAGCCGCTTGTCATGATGCGTAATCCCGAATGGTTTAATGAATACTCGTTAAGAATCAGTCCTTTAAATGTTTCAGGCACAATTGCCGGCTTGGAAAAAGCATGGAAAGAATATTCTCCTGATTATCCATTTACTTATTCATTCTTAGATGATTTTATATCAAACCTTTACATGCCAGAAGAAAAAACCGGAACAATCATTTCCACGTTTTCATTACTTGCAATACTAATTGCCTGTCTTGGTCTGATAGGTTTAGCATCTTTCATATTTGAGCTTAGGAAAAAGGAAATAGGGATCAGGAAAGTTCTAGGCGCCGGTATTCTGGGCTTGATCAAACTACTAAACAGTGAATTCATTAAGTTGGTTCTGATTGCAAACATCATTGCCTTTCCTGCTGCTTACTATTTTATGAATGAATGGCTACAGAATTTTGCTTATAAAGTTAACCTAAGTATCTGGACATTTTTGTTTGTCGGATTTGTTTCGATTTTAATCGCTTTCCTGACCATAAGCTTCCAGGCGGTTAAGGCTGCAACAGTTAATCCTGTTAAATCATTAAAATATGAATAACCTCTTCAAGACTATATATCTAATTATTAAGACTACAAAATATTCCGGATCAAAACGAACCTATATTGATCCGGAAATAATTTATGATACGACTTACTCTAAACCGTTAAAATCCAATCTTCAAATTGGCAAAGAATTCTCTTCCCGGTCCAGGCTGATATGAATTACCATCAGGATCAGGTTCTGTGAATGCCATATAACTTTCGTCGGCTAAATTACGTACATAAGCACTTAACTCTCCGCTTAACTTCCAAAGATTCCATGAATAAGAAATCCGGGCATTGAATATAGTAAATCCGTCCTGCCAGTTTTGAAAAATAGCAGGATCGAGTTCATTATTGTAGGCTTTTGCATCCGTATAAATAGCCCATTTCGATTGGTACTCACCTCCCAAACTGATCAGAATGTTTTTACAGGGAGAATAAACGACTTCGGAATAAAGCTGATGCTGTGGTGAATTAGGTATCCATTGTCCGTCTGCTGGAGGAGTTGTCAAAACGTAAGCTGTATCTGTATAAACCGGATCAACATTAGCAGATGTATATTTATAATCGGCAAATGTGTAGGCAATCTGTAGGCTTAGGTTATTGAGTATCTTGTAAGAAACAAAAGTCTCTATACCGTAACGTTTACTGTTTCCGGCATTGCCATAAAATACTTCCTGGTTTCCTCTTCCCGATTGCTTAAAACGGAAGAAATCCTTCTCTGTATCCATCATAAAACCGGTTAGTTCATAATAAATTTTATTGCTGAAAAATCCGCGTGCACCGATTTCATAACTGTTTGAAGTCGCAGGAACCAAATGTGTGTTAAATCCCGAATATCCTACAGGATTATTAGCTAACTCTTCCGTAGAGGGCGGCATAAACCCCTGACTCCAGTTTGCATACAAAGTCAACGCATCGGTAAAGCTATAGCTTGCTCCAATCCTTGCAGATGTTTTGGAAAAGTCTTTTGTCGTTTTAGAACTGTCGAGTCCTACCATTTTATCTGTCAGCTCGTTAGTTATATAATCGTATCTTACATTTCCTATCAAATTGAATTTTTCTATATCCAATTTATATAAAGCAAATACACCCGTACTTTGTTGATAGATTATCTGGTTAGCTAACAGGTTATCAGTCTCGATATTTGTTTCATCAGTGCTTTCTACTCGTTGTGGATTACTTCCGCTCTGTAATTTATACATATTGATATCCTGCCATTTCAAATCTGTGCCAACACTAAAGTTATTCATTATTTCTCCCGATTTGAGATGCAGGTTATATTGAGCACTTACACCCGGATTTGTAATTGCCCGGTACTCTGCAGCTTTGTTGCTTATTTCCTTATAATTCCAGTAGCGGTAAAATGAAGTAACTTCAACGTCGTGCAATTCATTTATTGTATAAGAGCCGACTAATCCTAAAGTTGTTCTATTGGTTTTTTGATATTCATTGAAAGGATTCGCATCCGGGTTAGCTTGTCGCAGGTTATCAAATTGTTCACGGTTTAGTCCTTCCGGATTTTGCTGAAAGTAATCTGTGTGAGAAACAATTTGTGTAATTGCCAGTTTATCCGAAGGATTAAAATTAAGTTTTTCATAAAGCTTATTACTCCAGAAAGCCTGGTGATCACGGTATCCATCACCATCTTCCCGTGAAAAACTTACACGGTAATTAATATTCTCCTGGGAGCCGTCTAATTGCAGCAATGATTTAAAGAAACTGTTTGAACCGACTATCTGGCTTACCTCACCTTCTATCGGTACCGGACCACCATCTTTAGTTGTGATATTTAATAATCCACCTGCACTACCGCAGCCGTACAAACCGGCAGCAGGACCTCGTAAAACCTGGATGTCTTTTACAGTTGCCCAGTCAACATCATATAAATCAGGTGCGAATCCCGATGGATCATTTACCGGGATTCCATCTATCATCACGCCGATACCGCGTAAACCACGCTCGGTAAGAATCCCTTGCCCCCGGATCGAGACGTGAACACGTTCTCCATCATGCTGGTTATCGATCCTGACACCCGGCACCAATCTTAATGCTTCCTCTACTCCAATAGTTTTCGGCATAATGTAGAGCATTTCTGGTGTTACGAGTGAAACTGACCCAGGATTACTTTTTAAAGTTATAGGTAACCTGTTGGCAGTAACGATGACATTCTCCAGCGTTACCGTTTTGGTTGTATCTGCATTTTCATTCTGCGCTTTTAAAAACGGAACAATGATCAATGCAGTAAATAAAAATAGAATTAATTTTTTCATCTTAATTTCTTTCTGAATAATTGTTAAGTCGTTTATATAAATAAGAATCGTACATAAAGATATATTATCTCCATGCTTCTCCTCTGAGAATTAAATTAACTAAAGAGAGTTTACTCTGATAAAAAATGGGTTTTCTAAAGAGACTTAAGCAGACTTTGGAGGAGGGGTTAGCAACTTCCCGTGAATCGACTTGTAATAATTAATATAACTTCCCGAAAGAAGTATGCAGTTGTTTTTTATTTCCGATGGATATGTTTCGCTTTGAATTGCAAGAAGATTATAGCCACTTAATGAATGTGAGCCTGAAGCAATTTTATCTTTTGTAGAGTTGCTTTTATGCAGCTTTTCGTAATTTGAAATCAGCATTTCTTCCGTTTCATCACGCAGGCAATAAATAATAACACAGTTACCTTTTATTTCAACTCTTTCCACATCATACATTCTTCCCTCATATTCAAACTCTTTTTCTTCATTCCAATTAAGCTTCTTCTCATATTCAATCCAGGTAAATTTTAGCTTCTGAATTATCGATGAACTATTCGTTGAATTGATCAGCGCCTTCATTTTCCGTTTATTATTTGCTAATCGTTCAATATAGAAAAGGATGTAACCGCTGGAATTAAAAAATATAAGGAAGGTGAGCAATATGGGAATTACTTTTTTCAAAAAATGAAATGTTTTTTTATAAACAAAAATATTAAATCGTAATATGATTTCATTAAAAAATATTTAAGAATAAAAGTATAGGACAATTGAAGCCGGATTATAACTAGTGAAAGTTGTATTATGTCATATTAATAGAACTATTCTATCTCAATCTCACTAAACTTTTCTCTAAGTCGATCCTTTTCTCGCGCTAATTCCCTGTTGGCACTCATTAATTTTAAAGTGTCTTCTTCTAACTCAGTATTTTCAATCTTATTGTGATTTTCTTTTATTTGCTTATCTATTTTGTGAAGCTTAAAACTGAGCACTATATCTTTTGTGTACTTTTGTAATAATTGTTCCGGTGTAACTCCGGGATTCCTTTCTTCCCAGTTGCTGCTTATTGAATGCTTTTCAAATACGATTTCTCTTACGTATGATTGTAATTCATCATTCTTTATATCTTCGATCAGTTTGTCTGCATCTATTTGTTTTTCATGTTTTATTTCTTCATAAACAACTTTTGCTAATCGCATGTGAATCTTAATCGCAAAATCTTCAGCTTTTATGTTATTATGAATAAAATTTAATATAGAACTATTCCCCTCAAACAGCAGCTTAATTATATCTTTCTCCAGATTGTAAATAACAGGATTAGCTTTCTTCTGTTCCGTTATTTCTTCAGAAAGTGTTGATTCGGCTTTTTCTTTTGTTGTTGTTCGAATTTCTGTTGATCTTTGCGATGAACTTCTTTTAATTACTTTATCGAATTCTGCCTCAAGTAACTTCTCTCTTAGATTGAATTTTCTTGCGATATTTTTTATCAACAAATTCCTTTTTAATTCATCATTGATCAAAGCTAATGGTTTCACCACTTCGCGAATTGTCTCTGCAGCTGTGTGTGAATCATTAAACATTCCCTGTGCTTCGAAATATCGTGTTTGAAACTCAATAAAATTTTCTGCTTTCTTGAGTAAATCTTCAAATTTATCCTTGCCGAATTTGTTTACGAATGAATCGGGATCTTCTCCTTGTGGAAGGGAAACGATCTTTACCTCCATATCCCTTTTTAAAAGAATCTCAATACTTCTCATTGAGGCTTTAATACCGGCAGTATCTGCATCGAAAAGAAGAACAACATCTTTTGTATATCTTGAAAGCAGTTGAACCTGCTCGTCAGTTAATGCTGTTCCTGAAACAGCAACGACATTTTTAACTCCGTTCTGGTAAAGAGAGATCAAATCCATATAGCCTTCAACAATGATGGCTTTATTTAATCTTCTTATTTCATCTTTTGCAAAAGATAATCCGTATAGAATACGACTCTTGTTATAAATTATAGATTCAGGTGAGTTAATATATTTACCGCCCTTTTCGTTTGGATCCAAAACTCTCCCTGCAAAAGCAACAACTCTTCCGTTTGGTGAGAAGATCGGAAAGATTAGTCTGCCGGGAAGCCTGTCGTAATATCTTCCATCCGGATGTTTCCCCGCTAGCCCCAATGTTACAGCTTTTTCGAGATCGATCTTTTTTTCTTTAGCATAATTAACAAAATTCTCCCATCCTCTAAGAGTATAGCCCAAACCAAAAGTTCTGATAGTTTGCTGCTTTATATTCCTTTTTTGCAGGTAAACTCTTGCAATTTCAGCTTCATTATCTTTCAACAGATTATTTAGAAAGTATTTTGCTGCTTCAGTGTTTATATCGTAAAGCATTTCCTGGTCGGATTGCTGCTCTTCGTAACCTGCTGACTCATAATATTCAAGTGGTATTCCAAGCTGTTCTGCAACTTCCTGTACAGCTTCAACAAACGAGATTTTTTTGTATTCCATCAAAAACTTAAAAATGTTTCCGCCGGTATGACATCCGAAGCAATGGAATATCTGTTTTTCATCGCTTACTGTAAATGAAGGAGTTTTTTCGTTATGAAACGGGCATAATCCAATATAATTTTTACCACGTTTACGAAGTTGAACGTATTCGGAGATCATATCAACTATGCTTGCAGTTGACCTGATTTCTTCTATTTTGGATTCGGGAATTCGCAATTAATAAATTTCCAATATTTAGTTATGAATCTAACATTTTCCCCTTAAAGCTTCATTATCTTATATTTACGCATATAATAATAGATTTAAATAATGCAGAACAACTATACTAAAAATAGCATTTTAATTTTCCTTCCGGCAACTGATTTTAGCGAAGAAGAATTTTTACCAATTAAAAAGATTTTCTTAAAACGGAATAAACAAATTTTCATCGTATCGGATAGTTTCTCTGTTTGCGGCGGGGAAAATGGTTTGAAAGTGGGCACCGACACTAATTTTTATAATGTAAATGAGAAAAATTTTGCAGCTTTTGTCCTGATTGGAGGCAAAGGAAGCAGAAGTTATTGGGGTAATGAAACATTACATAAAATTGCAGGAAAATTTCATTATTCGGGGAAAGTTATTGGAGCTATTTGTAGTGCTCCGGTCATCTTAGCTCGTTCAGGAATACTCGATAAAACTTCCGCAACCTGCTGGAAGGAAGATAAAAACGAGTTGATAAAAGCGGGAATAAATTATCATGATAGATCAGTAATTGCCGAAAATAAAATTGTAACTGCTGATAGTTCCCAGGCTGCAATTCAGTTTGCGGAAACAGTATTGAATTTGATTAAATAAGTTGTTATTAAGAAAACAATGATTCGGACATTGAAAAAATATTGCAACAGCCTCACTCAATACTCACGTTATAAAACACGGGAAGTTTACATAGGGAATGTTCCACTTGGGGGTGATAATCCAATCCGCATTCAGTCGATGACAATCACAAATACAATGGATACGAAAGCAACGGTTGAGCAATCTATTAGAATGGTTGATGCCGGATGTGAATACGTTAGAATCACCGCACCAAGCATTAACGAAGCAAAGAATCTTCAAAACATAAAAAAGGAACTAAGAGCAAGAGGATATACCATTCCGCTTATTGCCGATATTCATTTTACACCAAATGCTGCAGAAATAGCTGCAAGGATTGTTGATAAGGTTAGAGTTAATCCCGGTAATTACGCAGATAAGAAAAAGTTTGAAGCTATGGATTTTTCTGATGAGGCTTATGAAAAAGAGCTTGAGAGAATCAGGAATAAATTTACTCCGCTCGTAAAAATCTGTAAGGAGTATGAAACCGCAATGAGAATAGGAACGAATCATGGTTCTCTTTCCGACAGAATTATGAGCAGGTACGGCGATACACCGCTTGGAATGGTTGAATCTGCGCTTGAGTTTGTGAGAATTTGTGAAGACAATGATTTTTACAGCATAGTTCTTTCAATGAAAGCCAGCAATCCGCAGGTAATGGTTCAGGCGTACAGATTACTTATCCAGAAGATGGAGGAGGAAGGAATGAATTATCCTTTGCATCTCGGTGTTACGGAAGCCGGCGGTGGAGAAGATGGAAGAATAAAATCTTCGGTTGGAATCGGAACTTTACTGGAAGACGGACTCGGTGATACAGTTAGAGTTTCATTAACCGAAGATCCCGAATATGAAGCACCTGTGGCAATCTCTCTTGTTAACAGGTATAAAGGAAGAGAGGACCATCAGCCTATCGAATCAATTGATGAGCCACCATTCGATCCGTTTATTTATACTAGGAGAATTTCATTTGAAATCAACGCTATAGGTGGAAATCATCCTGCTGTTGTTGTCGCTGATTTTTCAAACGTAAAAAATCTTCTTCCTGAAAATTTAAAAGATGTCGGCTACACGTATAATAAAGAAATCGATAAATGGAATTTAAGTGATACAGCAGCAGATATAATTTATCTTGGTGATAATGAAATTCCAGAAAATTATCCCGGCGGAGTAAAGCTTATACGGGATTATAAAACATGGATTCAACAAAAGGATAATTCCAGAAGCAATCCGCTTTTAAATGTAGAACAATATTTAAATGCAGAAGTTCTCTCTTCAACACTAAACTTCTTGATTGTCAATCTGAATCAATTAGATGAAGTGGTTATCGAGAAGTTAAAAGACGATCAGAAAACCGTACTAATCGCAATAACAGAAAACAAGCATGGAATGGCTGAACAGCGCAGATTGTTTTTTGAGTTGATCAAAAATGATATTCAAAATCCTGTCATCATAAAAAGAGATTATAACAATATCACAAATGATGAACTAAGACTTTATTCTTCAACAGATTTTGGTGCGTTATTAATAGATGGCTTTGGTGATGGTGTCTGGATTGGAAACTTTCAAATTTCAAAGGAAGGTAAAGAGAAAAACACTTATACTAAAGTGCTTGTAAAAAACGGCGAATCATCAAACAAAATTATTAACAGAACACTGTTTGGGATTCTTCAGGCTGCGAGAGTAAGAATTTCCAAAACAGAATATATTGCCTGCCCTTCCTGCGGAAGAACGTTGTTCGATCTTCAGGAAACGACTGAAATGATAAGAAAAAGGACGGAACATTTAAAAGGTGTGAAAATCGCTGTTATGGGATGTATTGTAAATGGACCCGGTGAAATGGCTGATGCTGATTATGGCTATGTCGGATCGGGTACAGATAGAATAACGCTTTACAGGGAAAAGAACGTTGT
>JAJDNK010000195.1 GCA_022340715.1 bacterium BMS3Abin03
GGATTTCTGCCGTTATACGTCGATAACCATATCGTCCTTGATGTTCTCGATAAATACTCTCTATTAAATCATTCAAGGCTTTTTTCTCCGGGTCTTCTTTTCTGTTTCTCCACTTATAATATCCGCTCTTTGAAACCCTTAGAACCTGGCACATCTTCACTATGCGGAACTCCTTTTTGTATTGTTCTATGAACCAATATCTGGATTTTCGGGTTGAGTGAAGATAGCCATCGCTTTTTTTAGTATATCTCGCTCCTCTTCTACTTCTCTGAGGCGTTTAATCAGCTTCTTTACTTCTGCCGTATTCTCCTGTCTACCATTATTATTCTGTTTATCCTTTCCATATTTCTTCCGCCAGCTATAAACTAACTCTACTCCAATCCCCATATCTTTTGCCAATTGTTTTATTGGAATCCGTTTTTCTTCTAATATTCTAATGACATCTTGCTTATACTCATCAGTGAATTTTCTTCTTCTCTTTTTTTCCATATGGACACCTCTTTGTTTGTTACTAATTTAACAACTTTTTTGTCCACTCTATGGGGGGCAGGTTATACATTCTGATTTTTCAACTCATAGATTTCTAAAATTAATTATTAAATACATCAAGGTTTCATTTCAATACAAAATATTCTATTGATACTTACCAAATTGTTAAATCTGTTTATCTCGTTGTTTATAAAACCAATTTTTATGGCATACCACTTGAATTATAGATATTAAAAATATGGAGATAAATATTATGGCAGTAGTCTATTTACAAAGTGTTCTGATCTTAGGGCTGATAATTTATCTGGTTACCAATACTATGATGATTATAAAATGTAATCTTAAGTTGAAAAATTAACTTATTCCTTTGTTTGTTTGTTGGATAGTAAATAATAGTGAGGGCTATTTACTAAAAAGACCACCTGTAATGGTGGTCTTTTTTATTATTAAATATTTTTGAAACTAAGAAATTAGAGATTAACGGTTCTACAAATTAATTCTTAATATTGATTTGAGGTGAATTATATTATTGAAAACTTAATCTATTATTGGGGAAATTACACCTTTAACTTTTACTTTTTCAACTTTTACTTTTGCCACCCCTTTTTTGTATATACCCAGTTCCATAGCTACTTTCTTCGATAGATCAATTTGTCTGCCGGGAATATACGGTCCTCTGTCATTTACTCTCACTATTAGTGATTTTTTGTTACTAGGATTTGTAAGGCGTAATAAAGTATTGAATGGTAAACTCTTATGTGCAATTGTTAATCCCATTTGATCATATATCTCTCCATTTGCTGTAAGTCTGCCATGAAAGCGTGGTCCATACCAGGATGCTTTCATTATTCCCAAATCTTTAAATTCGATATTAACATTTCCATTAAGATTGTTTTGTACATTAGAAGAGATTTCTAAATCAGGATAACCTAAATTTAAAGTTTTATTATTGTCATTATTTCCGGGTAAAACTTTCAATCCCGAAACGCTTATTAGTACTAGAAAAACAAATACTAAAAGTGACTTGCTCATATGTTGCCTTTAAATTATTCTTAACTAGCTATTTTTTTCATTATAGCATTCTTTAAAATTCGGCTATGATGCACAACCATAGTGCCACATTTATCTTGATTTTAGGCTGAAAATTTATTCAGGAATGTTATTAATGAAGTGAAGTGTTTCAGTTAGATAACCAGTTTTATCTTAACCGGATAAAATAAATCTTATTATTACTTAAAATAAAGGAATCTGAACTTTTAATAACGAATAGGTCGTTTTTTCATATCTTTACCTCATTGATACACTTTCAACGAAATAATACAATCAGTAATTTAAGATTCAAAAAATTTGTTAAATAAACATTTTTGTTAAATTTGAACAATTTTTAGGACGAAATAACAAAAAAATCCTTAAATTTGTATTGAAAAAAATACAGTTTTCTAATATTGCAACGGAAGTGGATTTTACCAAAAGAATGTAGGGATATGGAATAAGAATTGCCGAAGAATATTCGGCATTTAAATATTGAACAAATGGAGATATGGAAACAAAAAACAGGTACAATAAAAGGGGAGGATCAGTCTTTCTTCTTGAAAAAATCTTGTTTAAATAAAAACTGGGAATTTGAAGAAAAACAAAAACCTGCTGAAGTTTCCAGAGATAGCAAATCGTAATACACACCATAAAATAAAGGTGAGTTTAACACTAGTAATAGTTACTTTGCAGTAGACTGAGAAAAAGTATATTAAGAAATTGTTAAATTTTAATAAATAAATTGTAAAGATGATATATAGATCAAAAAAACACTACTTACTGCCGGGATTGATCATTTCGGGAATATTGCTGTTACTGCTTTTAAACTTAGTTATCAAACCTCAACTCACAATAAAAACCTTTTGTGAAGTATTTCCCAAGGAAAAGTGGATTCTTACAAGAGGAACAAACGGACAAATAGTATCAAGTATGATAGATTACACAAGTGGGCACACAGTAGAATATAATCTAAATCAATTTGAAAGAGGAGAATATATATCACTTAAGTTCAGGTTAAAGGAAGACAAAGACAAGTATATTAGCAAAGGGGATACGATCGTATCGATGACATCAAGCGAAGTGGAAGATAGACTTGCAACAGAAAAAGGTGAACTTGAAGTAGCAAAAGCAAACCTCAAAGCGCAAAACACCGGCGAGAAAGAATCTATGATAAAAGAGGCGGAGAGCAGGTTAAACTATACGGAGGAGAAAATAAAACAACAGGAAATATTATTTAAAAGAGATAGCTTACTTTATGACAAAGAGTTAATATCGCTACAGGAATATGAAACACAAAAGTGGCTCCTGGACTTGTTAAAAGTGGAAAAGAAAACATACCAGGCGCAGATAGAAAACCTTTCAACCGGTGTAAAGAATGAAGAGGTAAACCTTTTAAAATCACAGATAAGTTCAATAGAAGGAAGACTGGAAATATTAAAGAACAGGAAAAATGATTTAAATATAATTTCTCCAATCTCAGGTTATATATCGGATATTTATTCGCCGGATACTTTACTTGCAGTTGTAAACGAGAGTGAAGTAGTTCTTCACTTACCGGTGAAAATTGAGGATCTTGAATTATTGAAAAACAATCAAAGTGTAAAGCTGAGTTTTAATGATAGTAAAGAAGAGTATACAGGGAAGGTAATATCCATTTCAAGACAGGTAAAATTTATCAATAATCAGCAGGTTGTATTCGTATCAATAGAACTTAAAAATGAAGATGGAAAACTTATGCCGGGAATGGTGAAAGAAGGTTATATAATGTTGAGGGAAATTACATTTTTTCAGTATCTAAGCAGGTTAGTTAACACATAAAAATGGCAAGGATAGAAAATAAATATTTGTTCAGGAAGGAGATTAAGGAAGATTTACTCAAGGATATGATGCCCTATCTACAGCACGATTATTACTCGGAGCTGAGAGAAGGAAAAAATTATACGGTAAGAAGTATATATATGGATACACCTGAATTAACAACATATTATGAAAAGTTATCAGGTGTAAAAGTAAGAAACAAATATAGAGTAAGAGGTTACAATGATTTTGTGCCTGATGCAAATGTCTTTTTGGAGATAAAAAGAAAAGAAAATGCATATATATCAAAGGACAGGGTACCGATATTGTACAAGGATCTGGATGAGTTTTTAGATCAGGCGGATCTGAATAGAGTCAGGAATCATACAAGCCAGTATGAGACAAGGTTAATGGCAGCAAGGAATTTTATTTATTATTTTCTAAGATTCAGATTAAAGCCTGTAATAAATGTTGTGTATGAAAGGGAAGCATTAGAATGCAGGTTTGGTTCTGGATTGAGAGTGACGTTCGACATGAATATAAGGAGCAATCTTGTTCAGTCGTACGATGAACTATTTGAAGATAATAGTATGGAAGTGCTGAATCCAGCACATTACGTTCTTGAAATAAAACACTACCAAGCCTTGCCGTCGTGGGTGCCTGTGTTAGTAAATAAATATAATCTGAGAAAAGAAGCCGTATCTAAGTATGCATTGAGCGTAGAGTGGCATATGAAAAACAGAGTATTATTACAATCAATATGAGGAAGGGAACTGGGAAAGTATAATGCTGGAAAATCTGCAGTCGTTAAATGTCTTTTCACCAACATTATCGGATATAGTAGGAAACATACTCATTAGTTTAGTATGTAGTTTTGTAGTATCTATGATCTACAGGTATACATACCGGGGACCCGGATATTCTGAGAGCTTTGTACATTCAATAGTTTTCCTATCGGTAATCACATCACTTGTTATAATGGTGATAGGCAATAACCTGGCAAGAGCATTTGGGCTGGTAGGTGCATTGTCGATTATCAGATTCAGAACGGCAATAAAAGATACAGTAGATATAGTTTATATATTCCTGGGACTTGCAATAGGTATGGCAGCAGGAGTGGGATATCATAAAGCAGCTATAGCAGGAACAGTGATGATCGGACTGATATTGATATTGTTCTCTAAATCGAATTTCATATATTTTCGATCAAACCAATATATATTACAGTTCTCATATTCAAATGGAGATCCGCAAGGGGAAGAATTCTCAACAACACTGGCAAAGTATTGCAGAAGTTATGAGATAATTAACATTCGGTCTAATCCTGATGGGACAGTAGAATACACATTTTACCTGAGAATAAAGAAAAGCTATGACAGTAAATATATAATAGATGAATTGCGAAGTATCTCAGGAATCAGTAAAATAAATCTTTATTTCGACAGACAGAATTCATAGTCACTTAACTAAAAAAATCATCTCAAATTATTATTTTAAGTAAGTATTTAAAATTAATAATGTACAGGTGATTAAATGATCAAATCTGTTTCAATTCTTACACTATTTCTTCTTATCTTTACAAATTTTCTATTTGCCCAGGTCGACGAAAATAAGATTATCGTCAACATAGATTCAGTTCAGGGCAAGATTAGCAAGCATATTTATGGGCACTTTGCAGAACATCTTGGCCGTTGTATTTACGGGGGATTTTGGGTTGGGGAAAACTCATTAATTCCAAATACAAATGGAATTAGAAATGATGTTGTAAAAGCGCTTCGTGAAATTAACATTCCAAATCTGCGGTGGCCCGGTGGTTGTTTTGCAGATACCTATCACTGGAAAGATGGTATTGGTCCTAAGGAAAAAAGAAAAAAAATTGTAAATACCAACTGGGGTGGTGTAACTGAAGATAATAGTTTTGGTACACACGAATTTATGGATTTATGTGAACAGCTTGAATGTGAACCTGTAATTTGTGGAAATGTTGGAAGTGGTACAGTTCAGGAAATGGCTGACTGGGTTGAATATTTGACCTCTGACGCTGAAAGTCCGATGACAGAATTAAGAAAGAAAAATGGAAGGGAAAAGCCCTGGAAAGTAAAATTCTGGGGAGTAGGTAATGAAAGCTGGGGATGTGGAGGTATAATGTCTGCAGATTTTTATTCTAATGAAATGGCAAGATATTCTTTCTTCCTAAAAAATTATGGAAGGAATTCTTTGTACAAAATAGCATCCGGTGGATTACAGGAAGATTATAACTGGACCAAAACACTTATGGAAAAATGGAGTAAAGAAGACGGCTGGCTTCAAAATTATATGAGTGGGTATTCGTTGCATTATTATACTATCTGTCACGATTGGGATCATAAAGGTTCAGCAACAGATTTCAATGAAGATGAATGGTTTTCTACTCTTTCAAAAACATTGTACATGGATGATCTGATAAAGAAGCATTCAGCCTTTATGGATAAATATGATCCTGAGAAAAGAATAGGTCTGATCGTAGATGAATGGGGCAATTGGTTTGATTCTGAGCCGGGAACTAATCCTGCTTTTCTGTATCAGCAAAATACTTTAAGAGATGCTATGGTTGCAGCTTTGAATCTTGATATTTTCAACAAACATTGCGACAGAGTAAAAATGGCAAACATTGCACAGGCAATAAATGTACTTCAATCTGTCATACTTACAAAAGATGAGCAAATAGTATTAACACCAACATACTATGTTTTTAAAATGTATAAAGTTCATCAGGATGCTGATCTTCTCCCGATAGATATTAAATGTGGAAATTACACGGTTGGAGATAAATCGATCAAAACGATAAGCAGCTCAGCCTCAAAAGATTCCGATGGGTTAATACATATAACATTGAGTAATGTTAATCCAAATGAATCAGCAAAGGTTAAGATTGATCTAAAGGGCTCTGCTCAGAAGGAATTTATTCGTGGTGAAATTATTACTGCCAAAGCGATGAATTCATTTAATGATTTTGGAAAAGATGAGGAAGTTACATTAAAAGATTTTGATAATGTAAGCTTGAACGATAATGAATTGGTTGTTGAGCTTCCATCCAAATCAATTGTAATGATTGAATTAAAATAATATTGTCAGGAATTGTGAGTTAATAATCTTAAGAAGCCCGAGAATTAAAATTAATTTACTTGATCGTAAGTTTAATTATGAAAATTTTGATACCGGTGAAATTGTAATTAAAGTAATTTCACCGGTATCATTTCTTTTTTAAATCTTTCAAAACTTTTAGATAATTCTGACAATAAGATTCTGCGTTACTAAATTATTTCTTTCTATCTGCTAGACTTAAATTGAGATATATTATTATTGCAGCAATTAGACCGATTAAAATTAATAATCCTCCAAATAAATAATCTGCAAATATTATTTTACCAATACCAAACAGGAATGTATAAATTAATATTATACCCATCAACCAATTAACAGCCAGCTTCCCAAATCCTGATTTATTTCTACTTCCAGGAATTAATTGTTGAATATGTCTCCATCCCGCACCCCCGGGATAAGTCCTTTTATAAAATTCAATTAGTTTTTTCTCTTCAACCGGTTTTGTGATATAAGTAACAACAAGCCAAACAATTGTTGTTCCCAAAACGATGGGGTATAAGGTCATTGGTGATTCCATTCCGAATCCATAAACAGCAATTGGGTAAATAATAAGTGGGGCAATCATTGCAGAAATTTCAGACCATGCATTAATTCTCCACCAATACCATCTTAAAATTAACACAGCACCTAAGCCTGCACTTGCGTTTAGAATAAATATCCAGGCACCAGAAACGGTTGTTAAAAAGTATTTTGTAACTAATAAAGAAAAAAGAATCATCAACATAACACCGATGCGCGAAACTAGCACATAATGTTTTTCATCAGCATTGGTATTAACAAATCTTCTGTAAAAATCATTTATGATGTATGAAGTTCCCCAGTTTAATTGGGAAGCAATAGTTGACATATATGCTGCAAGAAAAACAGCTATCAATAATCCTAAAAAACCAACCGGTAGGTATTTGATCATCAATTTGGGATACATTACTCCGGGATTTACTGTATTCTCATATTTTTCATAGAGATCTTGGAATTCTGCAGATTTATAAAACTGAATATCCGATTTTAACAATTCCTGGTTGTTATATGCTTCAACTACTTTTTCATATAAAAACGGATTTTCTTTTTGAATTTGTTCTGGATTTTCAGCTCTTGGAAGTAAAATCAAGGCAGCAAGTGCAACAAGGATCCATGGCCAGGGGCGGATTGTATAATGTGCAATAGTGAACCAGAGTGTTGCAAAGAGACTATGCTTTTCATCTTTTGCTGACATCATTCTTTGTGCAATGTAACCGCCTCCACCTGGATCAGCACCCGGATACCAGCTTGACCACCATTGTAGCAACACATAAGCGAGAAATGCACCTATTGGAATTGCGAGAACACCTGCCGTTACACCTCCCGCAGAAATTTCTCCTATCTTTGGTAAAAAGTTTGTAACCTGTGGAGCCAATTTCTCTTTCATTGCAACGATTCCACCTACTTCGGGTAAATTCAAAACAATTATTGCCAGGATAATACAACCTGCCATTGCAAATAAAAATTGAAAGCTGTCTGTTCTTGCCGTACCCAGTAAACCCGATGCAGATGAATAAATTGCAATAGTAAATGCTGCAATCACAACCAGCAAGAACGAATTCAATTCAGGAAATGTTACGTGAAAGATTATTTCCATGGCTTTATTGACCCAGCCCATCACAATCGCATTCATCAGTAAACCGAGATATAAAGCTCTGAATCCACGAAGAACCGCAGCCGCTTTGCCTGAGTAACGGAGTTCCACAAATTCAACGTCCGTCATTATTTCTGCACGACGCCACAGCTTCGCGAAAAAGAAAACTGTTAAAGTTGCACCTATAGCCATATTCCACCAAAGCCAGTTTCCTGCAATACCATTTTTAGCAACAAGCTCTGTTACTGCAAGTGGGGTATCCGCCGCAAATGTTGTAGCAACCATTGCAGTTCCGGCTATGTACCAGGGCAGGTTTCTGCCTGATAAGAAAAATTGTCCTGTATTTTTACCTGCACTTCTAGAATAATAAGCAGCGATTGCAAATACTACCAGGAAGAAAGCGACGATAACAACAATATCAATTATATGGAGGTGAGTCATTTTTATCCAAAAGATTATTGGGTATAATCTTAATCTGAAAACGTTTTAGTTTTTCCGATAAGAATAAATGCAATAATTGCACGTTCAGAGATTGAATTCTAAAGTAAGTTTAGCAGTTCCTTTTTCCATGCTTCGTAAACAGAATTGTATTTATCAACTGATTCTTTATCAGGTTGTAATTCATTAATTCTTTTTAATCCTCTAAATGCTTCTTTTTCAGACGCGTAATATCCGGTTCCAATACCTGCACCTCGCGCAGCACCTTGAGAACCATCAGTATTATAAATTTCCAGGTTAACATTACAGGTATTCACAAAAGCCTCTCTGAAAACCTCACTCTGGAATAAATTGGAATCTCCCGCACGGATAATATTAAAATCTATCCCGATATTTTTCATTATATCTAAACCATATCTGAACGCAAAAGCAATTCCTTCCTGTGCAGCTCTTATCAAATGATTTTTGTTATGTACATTGAAATTGATTCCAGAGAAGCGAGCGTTGATATCTTTGTTTTTCAAAACCCGTTCCGCACCATTACCGAATGGGAAACACATTACTCCATCCGAACCAATTGCAACATTTGATGCGATTTTATTCATATCATTATATGAATACCTGTTATCAAGGATATTTTGTTTCAGCCAGCTATATTGAATTCCGGTTCCGTTTATACATAATAATACACCATTATTCGGTTTGTCCTGAGAATAATTAACGTGAGCGAAAGTATTTACTCTGCTGTCATCATCATAAATATTCTTATTCGTAACACCATAAATAACTCCTGAAGTACCGGCGGTTGCAGCAATTTCTCCTGGATTCAAAACATTAAGAGATAATGCATTATTCGGCTGATCTCCGGCTCGATAGGCGATTGGAATTCCCGGTTCCAGACCGAGCTCTACTGCCGCTTCTTTAGTTAACTTTCCTTGTAAACTAAAAGTTGGAGTTATATCAGAAAGAAAATCCTTATTTAAACCATAATATGAGATAACTTTTTCAGCAAGATCTTTCTTTTCAAAATCCCAGAATATTCCTTCACTTAAACCGGAAATGGTTGTATGGATTTCATTTGTGAGCTTCATAGCAATGTAGTCGCCTGGCAGCATTATCTTATATATTTTTGAATAAATATCGGGTAGATTATCTTTTACCCATTTAAGCTTTGATGCAGTAAAATTGCCGGGTGAATTCAAACAATTTCCCAGACAATATTGACTTCCAAGTTTTAAAAATGCATCGTTACCTAAATCTACTGCACGGCTGTCGCACCAGATAATTGACGGATAGAGTACGTCATGGTTTTTATCTACTATTACCAAACCATGCATCTGATAGGAAATTCCTATACCGGCAACTTCAAAAGACTCAGGGAAAATCTTTCTTGTCATTACTTTTGTCGCGGTTATTACATGTTGCCACCATGTTTCAGGATGTTGTTCGGCCCAACCGGATTGAGGCGATTCAATTTTCATCTCCTGTACAGGTGAAATTGCAGCACTAACCAGTTCACCTGTATCTGCATTGATTAATGAAGCTTTTATTGATGAGCTTCCAATATCATATCCTAATAATAATTTTTGTGGCATTGATTTCCCTAAATTTTGATTAAAAATGAAAGTTTAAAATTGCTTAATAATTATATCACAAAAATAAATTAAGGTAAGCCGGACATAAATTCAATAAACGATTGTAGCTAAATTAATAAAATTGTGAATAAGTATTTGTATTAGAGGAAATTCTATTTGGAGAATTGCTAAAAAACAGGAAATGAAATATTAAAAAAGCGAAAAATCTTTAATGACTGGTACAACATTTCGCCACTCAGATGTTTTCGCTTTATATAGGAGGTGAGATATGAGAATATTAATAATTACTTACAAATAGTTTGCTTTCCAACTGGTTTGTTATTTGCTTGTAGATATATTCTGGTTCATTCTCATATTCCGGGAAACTCTTTGGTTGAACATTAATCAAGCTGCTGAAATTCAAATACATGCTTGCCAGATGAGCTTTGAACCTGATACCCGGATCAACATTCTTTTCAGATATTTCATTCAGCTTATCAATTATATTTGAATAGTCTGCTGAAGGATAATACTTCTTTAGAAGTATAACATTATATATGCTTGATTCAACAATGCCCGGGATATCACTATCTAACGATTTTGGACAAACTTTGTAAGCCAAATCCAGTATAGATTGTTTTGGAGTAGCTATATCGTCATTTTGTCCATAGGTACTGATAGAGAATACTACAACTGCAAATAATAAAATTGCTGTTGACTTAAATAAGTTTTTCATGATGTCTCCTTTGTTTTTGTTTTCTATTTTTGTTTAGTGCCCACATCGTTAATGCTCATTTTGTGCCAAAGCGGAGACGTCACAGAATTTTCCTGAATTTGTTGAGATTTGATCTGTAATTGAAGGATTTAATAGAGAGTGTAAATTTGATTGGATGCCACGAAAATGTATATTGGATTTTGGTAATTCATATAAGTTATTGTTTTATAATAGATTAGCACAATAACATTAATGTGGCGATTGTAGAATTGTGGCACCCCTTTTTAATAAATTCCTTAATAATTTCTTAACATTGAGCTAAATAACTAAATTATTTGTCAGAATTCTTGTCATTACCTCTTTTAATTCGGTTGTTTAAAGCTCGGCGTGAAATTCCAAGAAGATCAGCTGCAATAGTCTGATTACCTTCTGCTCTTCTTAATGCTTCTTCAATTAATGATTCTTCTGTTTCTTTTAATGTTGGAAATCTTCCCGGTACACGAATTAAATCCCCGGCATCATCGTAGGCAATTTTAAAATTGGTATCAATCCGATCACTTTTTTGTGTACTGTCTGCTAATCTTTGTCTAATCAATTCAAGTGAGAGAATACCTGATTTGTGAAGACTAATAGCATCGAAAATAATTCCCTCAAGTTCACGGATGTTTCCCGGGAAATGATAATTGCTTAACAAGATGTACAATTCCTTTGGTACGCTTGGTCTTTTTTTACCCAGATCATTAACAGCTTTATTTATAAAGTGATCGATCAGATACGGAATGTCGTTCTTTCGGTCTCTTAACGGTGGAATAATTATTTGATGAGATTTTAATCTATAGTATAAATCCTGCCTGAAAGTATTATCAGCCTGCATAGACTTTATATCGCGGTTTGTTGCAACGATTACCCTAGCGTTTGAAAGTCTGGCTACATCAGAACCAAGAGGATAATAATTTCCATCCTGAAGTAAACGTAAGAGTTTTACCTGCGATTCAATACTAAGATCACCAATTTCATCCAGGAATAAAGTACCACCTTCAGCTTTTTCAATTAATCCTTTTCTCTCTATTTCTGCACCGGTAAAAGCTCCCTTCTTATGTCCGAATAATGTATCTGAAAAAAGATTATCATCAACGCCAGCTACATTAACAGTAACAAGTTCACCTTTTCTTCCACTTGCTATGTGTATTGCTTGTGCAAAAAGTTCCTTACCGGTTCCTGTTTCACCGGTTATTAAAACCGGGAGTCTCGTCTTAGCAATTGCTTCTATATATCTGAAAATTGATTCGATACTTGCTGAGTTTGTAATTATATCATCAAATATTTCTGGATTTTCAATATTTGTTTTCAGAAGTGATTGTTTTAACATCTCATTTTCACTTCTTATCTCGGTGAGTTCCAGAGCCCGTCTGACAGATGTTACAAGTCTGGTGTCATCAACAGGTTTAACCACATAATCGAGCGCACCTTCTTTCATACAAAATACTGCGCTATCAACATCATTCACTGCTGTTATTACAATGATTGAAATATCAGGATATTTGCTTGTTATTGCAGGAAGCAGATCGAGACCTGAAAGATGCGGCATATTTATATCAAGCACTACTAATGAATATCTCTTTTTATCCAGATGTTCCAGAACATTGGTGCTGTCTTTACAGGTTTCAATATTCTTAATTCCGTTAGATGACAGCGTAAGCTCTGCGCTTAAAAGAAAATGTTCTTCATCGTCAACTATCAAAATCGGATTACCAGGATAATTCATTGGGGCCATATTCAATTATCACCCATTATTTTATGAACCTGTATTTTTAGTTTTATTTTCTGAGATGTGTTCAGATATATCAATCAAATTTCCATTTTTGGTTACTGGGAGCGAAACATTAACATTTGTCCCCAAATTCGGTTCACTGCTTAATGATAGAGAACCGCCATGATTTTTTATTATAGCATAAGATACAGATAATCCTAAACCAGTTCCGCCGATATTTCGTTTCGTTGTGAAAAAGGGATCCATTATATATTTCAGATCTTCTTTATTAATTCCGATACCCTTATCCGCAATATTTATTCTAACCTGGTTGCTTTCCCGGTGAAAATAAGATCTAACTTTTATTTCCGAGTTATTATCTTTCAATGATTGACATGCATTACTTATAATATTTATTAATACTTGTTCTAGCTGTTGTTCATTACCTTTTATTAAAGGAATATCTTTCCCATATTCAATCTGAAAATTATTTGTAGATTTTTTTATCAGGTTGTTTGTGATAAGAATAGCAGTCTCAATTACTTTGTTAACGTCAACAAACTCATTAAGATCTCCGCTGTCTGCAGCTGCATATTCTGTAAGATTTTTAGTAATAGTTTTTATTCTTTCGGAGCCGATTTTTATTCCTTCAAGAGATTGATCAATTTTTTCTATGACTTTACTATATAGCATTCCTGCAAGTACAAAGTCACCGTTATCATTATAGTATCCATCAAGAATAGGTTTGATATCCTTCCAGATTTTAGAAAACAGATGAATATTGAGAAGAATGAAGTTGTTCGGATTGTTTACCTCGTGTGCAATACCTGAAACTAGAATTCCCAGTGAAGCCATTTTATCAGCTTGTTGTAACTGACGGTTTTTAATTGCATTATCATACTCAGCTCTTTTCAAATCAGTAATATCATTGATAAGTCCATCGTAAGCGATTGGATTTCCTTCATTGTCTTTCGTTACAACTATTTGATTTTTAACCCATCGTACAGTTCCATCACGGTGAATTATTCTATGTTCAATTGCTTGTGCTTCTTTGCCTAAAAGTGCTAATTTTGCCTGCTCTAATACCATTTTACGATCTTTATTATGAACCATCCTATACCATAATTCAGGATCTTTTACATAATCTTCTGAAGAATAACCGGTTACGGATATACAACCCGGGCCATGCATTGTTTCAACGGCTGTACCGTCCTCTATTTTTACTGTATAAATATAATCAGTGAGGTAATTAATCAGGTTTTTATACCTCGTGGTTATATCCATATTTTCCAATTAGTCTGCCCTTTCAAAAACATAATACAAAGAGTGCCAAATAATTTTTTGCAAATATAAAAAGAAATTAATAAGTGAATTTTGATGCGGGACAAATGGGAAAAACTGAATGACGGTGAAATATAAATGTTGTCATTCTGCAAGAATCTTTTAGCTATAGAAACACGATAAAAAGAAGTAAACCTTAATTTTGCTCTTAAAGACTTTTCCTAGTCAAACTGGTAATTTAAACGATATGATATTATTCATTTGGATTATGTCTCGTTACCACAAATGATGTACATTTTTCTTAATATATTTTTCATAAATGGATTTAACATCGTTCATAGATTGTTCAGACAGGGCGGGGAAGTCCGACGCACTAATATTTTCTTCAGCCTGGATTGGTCTTTTAGCTCCCGGGATTGCACAGGTAACTGCATCGAACATTAAAATCCATTTAAGCGCAAATTGAGTTAGACTCATTCCTTTCGGACAAACTGCTTTTAATTCTTCAACTGCTTTAAGGCTCAGATTATAATCCACACCGGAAAATGTCTCACCTTTATCAAAGTCTTCACCATTACGGTTAAATTTCCTGTGGTCATCATCTTCGAATTTAGAATCTTTAGTGAACTTGCCTGTAAGCATTCCCGATGATAGCGGAACACGTGCTAAAATTCCAATTTGCTTCTTTTTAGCCTGTTCAAAGAAAAGATCGGCAGGGCGTTGCCGGAACATATTGAAGATTATCTGCACAGTTTTTACATTAGGAAATTCAATTGCTTTCAAAGCTTCTTCTATTTTTTCAACACTCACTCCGTAGTTTAACAGCTTGCCTTCCTTAACGAGATCATCAAGTATTCCAAAAACCTCGGGATTATAAAAAACTTCTGTGGGTGGGCAATGAAGCTGAAGCAGATCAATCGCCTCTGTATTTAGTTTCTTTAAGCTTCTTTCGATAAAGGATGTTAGATTTTTCTTATTATAACCTTCTGCTGTGTGTGGATTCAATCTTCTTCCGGCTTTTGTTGCAATATGGAATTCTTCTCTTCTTTCTTTCTTTAATTTAGCAAGAAGCTGTTCGCTTCTTCCGTCGCCGTAAACATCTGCTGTATCAAAAAAGTTAACACCCAGATCAAGAGCTTTGTTCAATGCAGCTAGAGATTCGTTATCATCAACATTTCCCCAGGTTCCGCCGATAGCCCATGCACCGAAGCTAATTTCAGAAACTTTCCAGCCTGTTCTTCCTAAAGTTCTGTAATTCATTTTTGCTCCTCTATCTAAAATTTTATTAATGCCTTAATAACATTATCCTGATAATTTGATACAATGTCAAAAGCCTCGCCGGTTTTTTCAAAAGAGAATCTATGCGTAATCATAAAATCACAGGATATTTTACCAGATGATAATAAATCTATTACCGGTTGGAATGATTTGTTCTGCCGTCTAACATTTTGAATGGTAATTTCTTTCCGTCTAATATTACTGATGTTAAAGGATATCCTGTCCTCTTCGGGAATACCGACAATAAAAAGCATTCCGCCGGGTTTTAAAATATCGATTGCCTGATCAAGCGCCTCCTGTTTACCGCAGCATTCAAACACTATATCGAATTGATCTGGATTTATTTTCTTCAATTCAGAGACGATTTCTTGTTTGTCCGGATTACCAGTCCAAACAGCGCCGTTCTTTTTTGCAGCATCTAAGCGATAATCAAGTTTATCAGTAACAAAAATATTTTTGAAACCGCGAGCCTGCAACGATAACATCACCCCCAATCCTATTGGACCAACTCCTAATATTGCAACCGAATTAATTTTATCAAGATTTCTTACAAACTGCGATGCATAATATCCAATAGATAACGGTTCAACCATCATTGCCATTTCTGCATCCAGGTTTTCAGGAATAGGATAACAATTTTCCTGGGGCATAACGAGATATCCTGCGAGCCCACCATCCAACTGACCAGGTGCACCTAAAAATGTCTGATTCAGGCAGGTATGTTCTCTTCCCGCTAAACATTGCGCACACTTATGACAGGAAATAACAGGTTCGATTGCGACTAAATCCCCGGGTTTTACTTGCGCAACTTTCTTTCCAACTTCCTCAACTATTGCTGAGCATTCATGTCCGATTGTGAAAGGAAAATCAACTAACTGATCGCCGATCTTTCCTTCTTTATAGTAATGAATATCCGAACCGCAAATACCAATGGTATCTATTCTTAAAAGAACATCATCATCTTTTTTTATCTGAGGTTTTGTTGTTTCAACAACCTTAAATTTTCCAATTCCTGTAAGATCAACTTTTTTCAATTTTACTCCACTTTATATAAGTACATTTATATCAGATTTCACATTGTCAGTCTGAGCTTGTCGAAGACTGACTGTCACACTTTGAAGGGCTCAGTGTGACAATAAACTTTCTCTCACATCAATCATTTTCATTCCGGCTTTTACTGCAGCTTCCAATCCCGGATCGCCATCTTCGAATACTAAACAATTCTCAGGTGAAACATTCAACCTTTTTGCTGCCTCGTAAAAAATATCAGGTGCAGGTTTTGGCTTAAAAGGATCGTTCGCTGTTAATATTGTGTTAAATAAATGAAAAATTCCTATTACTTCCAATTCTTTACGAACAATGTCACGAACACTTCCTGATACAACAGCAAGAGGAAATTTCCCGAAATATTCTGTTGCAATTTTAACAATTGGTTCTATCGGTTTTACGGAATTGATGTTCTTAAAATAAATATTGTGCTTTTTATTAACAGTCTCTTCGGGATTAAGATTTGTGCCGAATTTTTTATTGTAAGACTTAATTATCTCTAATTCCTTCATCCCTTTTAAGAAAAAGAGATAATCATAATCAAATCTTATGTTAAAGAATTTGAAAGCTTTTTCCCAGGATTTCATATGGAGCGGCATAGAATCTACAAGTGTTCCATCACAATCGAAGATGAGAGCTTGAACATCATCATTAATGTCTATTTTACACATATTACTTAACCAGCAAAAATGTGGCAACAACGGCGAGAAGAATGCCGGCAAGTTTTGCAAATGATATTTCACCGCCCATAATCATCTGGTAAATGGCAGGAACGACAGTTTGTACGATAATCATTAAAACAACCAGAATTCCAACCGATTGTGGAGTAGCTTTAGACAGAACATTATTGAAAAGAAGCAATCCAGCCGCACCGATAACTCCCGCAGCGACCGCCCAGATCCAATAAGAATCACCTATTTGTGTAAGATTTGATACTGCAAATGGAGAAACACTTAACAGCACGACGGACGCAAAAACAAAACTTGCAAGATTTCCCGTCAAACCACTTCTATTGATAAATAGTGGCCAGATACCAAATAAAATTCCCGCAATAATTGATTTGAATTCTAAGCTATCCAATTAAACTCCTTATAAATTTAATTTATTATTCCTACTTGAAAAATTGTCTAAACCAGTTTTGACTTTCAATTAAATAACGGGTATGTTGTTAACACTGGATGTTGGAGAATCAAAGTTTTTTCCGCTACCTTTCAAATTCTTAATTATTTGAAGATTTTCATCGTTGAACATTTCTTGTTCGATTTTTTTCAGCATTTCAATTGATTCTTAAAAAGTAAATCCTTGCATATAATGTTCGGTTAAAGAATTATTATTCTGAGCGTATTCTGATAATTCTTTAAGAAGTTCTTTATTTCTGTGTTTTGCTGATTCGAAAATACTTAAAAGATATTTTTTATTTTTGGTGGGTTCTTGAACATATTTATGCCAATATGTGAATATTCCAAGTAAAGCGGCTGGGATAGTTATGAATACAATTAGTATTTCCATTTAGGATTATGATATACATTAGCTTTTTAGTTGTACACATAAGTTTCTAGTAATATGCTTCATTCCATTTCAATTCTGTTTTGAACTCAGAAATTTTTGTTGAATCATCGATCAATAAAAATTCTACTCCACACATTTCGGCAAAGTCTTCAAGATATTCAGATGTTAAAGCCTGGCTGAAGCCTGTATGGTGAGCGCCGCCTGCAAGTATCCATGCGTGGGCCGCGATTTCAAGATCAGGTTTGGGAACCCACAATACTCTTGCAACGGGTAATTTGGGGAGAGGTTTGTCTGGAGGAACTGCAGTTACTTCATTAACGATCATTCTGAACCTGTTGCCCATATCAACAAGCGTTGCATTTATTGCCGGTCCTTTGGGAGTGTTAAAAACCAAACGAGGAGGATCAGCTTTACCACCGATAGATAAAGGATGAATTTCAAGTTTCGGTTTTCCCTGAGCAATCGATTCACATATTTCTAACATATGTGCACCGAGAACTTTGTTCTGCTTTGGATTAAAATGGTAGGTATAATCTTCCATAAAAGATGTGCCGCCTTTTAATCCAGATGCCATCACTTTCATTGCACGGACAAGTGCAGAAGTTTTCCAATCACCTTCAGCACCAAAACCGTAACCATCAGCCATTAATCTTTGAACGGGAAGTCCTGGCAGTTGTGTAAGTCCGTGAAGATTTTCAAATGTGTCTGTAAATCCTTTGAAGTTTCCCTCTTTTAAAAAATTTCTTAAACCTATTTCAATCTTTGCAGCATCTATTAATGATTGGCGTTTCTCTCCATTCTTTTTTAATGAGGAAACAAGAGTGTATGTGCTTTCATATTCATCAAGAAGCTTGTTTACCTGCGAACTGGTGGCAGCATCAACATATTTAACAAGATCACCAAGTCCATATCCATTTACAGAATAACCGAACTTCATTTGTGCTTCAACTTTATCGCCTTCAGTAACAGCAACTTCTCTCATATTATCACCGAAGCGCGCAAACTTAGCAGCTTGCAAATCGAATTTTGCACAGGCAACTCTTGACCAAATTGCTAATTTCTCGTGAACCTTTTTATCCTGCCAGTGTCCAACAACAACTTTACGCGGTTTGTTCATTCTTGAACAGATAAATCCAAATTCTCTGTCGCCATGTGCAGATTGATTCAGATTCATAAAATCCATATCGATACTGTTCCACGGAATATCTCGATTGAATTGTGTATGTAGATGAACGAAAGGCTTTTGCAAAACCTTTAATCCGTTTATCCACATTTTAGCAGGGGAGAAGGTGTGCATCCATAATATTAAACCAACGCACTTTGGAGAGTTATTCGCTTCAAAACAAACATTGTAAATTGAATCGGGAGTTGTTACAAGAGATTTGAAAACAACTTTAACAGGAATTTTATCCGAACCGGATAATCCTTTTACAACTTCTTTAGAATGTTTCTCAACTTCTTTTAATGTTTCTTCGCCGTAAAGGTGCTGGCTGCCTGTAACGAACCAGACTTCATATTTTTTTAAATCAATCATTTTTTCTTACCCGGTTTAATTTGTCCGTAATATGCATTAGGACCATGCTTACGCATATAATGTTTATTAATAATATGTTTTGGGATAGCTTTTAATTTCGGATTAAGTTGTAAAGCAGCGAAAGCCATTTCGGCAACACGTTCGAGTATAAGATTATTCTTTACTGATTCAGCAGGAGAACTTCCCCAGGTAAATGGAGCATGTCCTGCAAGTAAAACTCCGGGAGTAGCAATCGGATCTAAAACTTTGAACCTTTCTACAATTAATTTGCCTGTATTCAGTTCATAACCAACTTCAACTTCTTTCTTCGTTAAAAAGCGTGTTACAGGAATTGTTCCGTAAAAATGATCGGCATGTGTTGTACCATAGCAAGGAATTTCCTTACAAGATTGCGCAAATATTGTTGCATAGGTACTATGGCTGTGCGTAATACCACCGATGCTATTGAAATTCTTGTAAAGTTCGATATGAGTAGGTGTATCTGAAGATGGTCTTAATCTTCCTTCAACAATTTTTCCGTTTAGATCGAGGACGATCATATCATTAATTTTCAACTTATCATAATCAACGCCACTCGGTTTGATTACGACAAGGTTTTTCTTCCGATCTATTCCGCTGACATTACCCCAGGTGAGTGTGACTAAATTATATTTTACTAAATCTTGGTTGGCTTTTAATACTTTTTGTTTTAATTGTTCAAGCATGGTTTATTCTAAGTTATGTCAAGCTCAACTAGTTTCAGCTTCTCTTCTGAATATAAAAAAGATTCCGAAATAAATTCGGAATGACTGTGAGATTTTATTTTTCTTTACGAACCTGATCGCGAATATCTAACAAATCTTTCATGACATTATACATATTACCATTCCATTTTTTCGTTCCAAAACCATCATGCAATTGTTTATAAATTTTGTAAAGCTTTTTATAAATCAAATGATTTTGTTCGTTAGGCTCATAGGTTTTGCTGATCCCTGTCATAACTTCCTGAGCTTGAAGCACATCATCAAATCCACTTACTTCTTTGCCGGAAGATACAGCACCAAATATCGCAGCACCCAAAGCAGGCGTTTGTTCACTCTTCGAAATTTTCATAGGGCGTCCGGTAATGTCTGCGTAAATCTGCATTATCAAAGGACTTTTAATTGCAAGACCTCCACAATTTACAACATCGTTTATCTTTACTGCATTTTCTTCAATTCTATCAATTATGGCAAGTGCGCCGAATGCTGTAGCTTCAATTAAAGCACGATAAATTTCGTGAGGTTGAGTGTGAAGAGTCTGTCCAAGTAGTAATCCCGTTAAACGAACATCAACTAAAATTGTACGGTTACCATTATTCCAGTCGAGAGCCAACAAACCGGTTTCGCCTGGTTTTAATTCTTCTGCAGCTTTTCCAAGATTTGTAAACTTTTCATCCTGCGTTTTGCCGTATTTCTCAGAAACAAGATTATTCATAAACCAGAGGAAGATATCTCCAACGGCAGATTGCCCGGCTTCAATTCCGAAATAACCATCCATTACGGAACCGTTAACAATTCCGCAAACTCCAGGAATATTAGCAAGTTTTTTAGTATTTGGAGAAACCATGACATCGCATGTACTTGTTCCAAGAATTTTAACAAGTGTTCCTGTTTTTACACCTGCACCAACCGCTCCCATATGCGCATCAAAAGCACCGACAGCAACTGAAACTTTTGTAGAAAGCCCTAATGTATCTGCCCACTTTTTGGAAAGATATCCGACTCTTTCCTCAGCAGAATAAGCTTTGTTTGTAATTCTGTTTCTTAATTCAGCTAAGCCTGGGAAAAGTTTTTCAAGAAATTTTGCTTCAGGTAAACCGCCCCATTGATTGTTATACATTGCTTTGTGACCGGCTGCGCAAATACTTCTTTTAAGATTGTCAGGTTTTGTATCTGCAACTAAGATAGCAGGAATCCAATCACATATTTCTACAAAGCTATATGCAAGATCAAATACATCTTTATTCTCTTTACTACAATGTAGAATTTTACTCCAGAACCATTCTGAAGAATAAATGCCACCTATCTTTGCTAGATAGTCAGGATGTTCTTTGGCAGCTAATTCTGTTATTTGCTGTGCTTCCTGATGGCTTGTATGATCTTTCCATAACCAAACCATTGCAGAAGGATTATCTTTAAACTTATCAAGAAAACACAACGGAGTTCCTTCGGTATCAACAGGCATAGGGCTGCTGCCTGTTGTATCAACGCCAATTCCGATTATTTTATCCGGTGAGAAATTTTTATCAGAAGCTTTTGCTTTTTTAATTGCTTCTTTTATTGTTACTTCAATTCCCTGAATGTAATCTGCAGGATTTTGGCGAGCCAAGTTAGGATCGCGGGAATCGAGAATTACTCCCGATTCCCCCGACGGATAATTAAAAACATGAGTTGAAAGTTCATTGCCGTTACTGATATCTACAATTAAAGAACGACAAGAATTAGTTCCGAAGTCAAGACCTATTGCATATTTACTCATCTTTTAACAACAGATTATTATAACTTTCAACCTTAATTTAATTTTAACCTGAGAAATAAATGTAAATTACGATTATAATCAGTACAAGAGCTACAGATGCGATTACATCTCTAGCACTCCAACTACTGCGCGATTCTTTTTTATGATCAGCTGTAGTAGTTGCAAAAGTTAAGCCTTCAAGTTTTTCGTAAGCTGGTTCACTTGTAGCATAACTGACTGCAATCATAACAATTATACAAACAATAAAAATCAATAAACTGTAATACTGGAAGAATATATTATTAACAATCCAGAAGAATGATCCTTCAGTATAAGAAAAACCAGTAGTCATTTTAACGGGTGTATCAATTGCAAGTCTGAATAGACCCATAACAAATCCTACAATCAATGCAGACATACAACCTTTTGCATTTAACCTTTTCCAGAATACTCCGAGGAAAAAGACAACAAAAATCGGTGGTGCCAAATAAGACTGGACATTCTGCAAATAGTCATAAAGACCTCTACCTCCCTGGATAACCGGGATCCATAACAAACCGATAATCACCATAACTGTTGTTGCTACTCTTCCCATCCATACAAGACGGTGCTGTGAAATATCAGGACGAATTCTTGAGTAGAAATCCATAGTAAACAACGTTGAAGAAGCATTAAATACACCTGCGAGTGAACTCATCAATGCTGCCAGAAGACCTGCAACAACAATTCCTCTAACACCTATCGGTAAAACATAGGCAACTAAAAGTGGGAAAGCCTTTTGGGCATTATCTCTTATTAATTCACCGTTAGCTCCGAAAAGTTCATGTTGTATTTGGGGAACGACTCCATTCTTTGCAATTGCAAAACAAATAAGACCTGGTATAATAAAAATGAAAACAGGAAGAAGTTTAAAGAATCCAGCAGCAATTGAACCACGCCTTGCTTCTTTTTCATTCTTAGCACTTAAAGCACGCTGAACGATATATTGGTCGGTTGTCCAGTACCATAAACCGATAATTGGTGCACAAAACAACATTCCAATCCACGGATAATTATCGTTGAAATACCAGGCCATTTTCCCGGCTTCTTTTATAGGTGCCCAACTGCCTTCAACACCGCTGGGAACCAAAGGTTTCCAAAGATTGAGCATATCAGATCCGACAGTATCCCGTAATACACCCCATCCACCCAAAGCCTGTAATCCAAAATAA
>JAJDNK010000201.1 GCA_022340715.1 bacterium BMS3Abin03
TCTGGATAAGATAGGTAAACCGGTAGATAAAACAGAGTGGGCAATGACACCGCAAACCGTTAATGCTTACTATAATCCAAATCAGAATGAAATAGTATTTCCGGCTGCGATTCTGCAACCACCATTCTTTAATCCGGATGCAGATGATGCAATAAATTATGGTGCAATGGGTGCGGTTATCGGTCACGAAGTTTCTCATGGATTTGATGATCAGGGAAGACAGTTTGACGCCGATGGAAATTTGAAAGACTGGTGGACTGAGGCAGATGCAGAACGATTCAAAGAAAGAGCACAGAAAATAATCGATCAGTTTGATGCTTATGAACCGATTGATTCAATGCATATTAATGGTTCACTTACTACCGGAGAAAATATTGGCGATCTTGGTGGATTGAATGTTGCATTTACAGCATTCACTAAAACAGATGAATATGAAAATGGTAAGAAGATAGATGGATTTACTCCGGCGCAAAGATTTTTCCTTGCATGGGCACAGGTCTGGAGAAATAATATAAGACCTCAAGCTTTGATGCTAAGACTTAAGACAGATCCTCATTCGCCCGGCAAATATAGGGTGCTGGGTCCTTTGAGCAATATGCCTGAATTCTGGAAAGCTTTCAATGTGAAGGAGGGTGATCCGATGAGAAATCCACCCGATAGGGTTGTAAAAATCTGGTAATAAAAATTTAATTTGTTGAGCGATTCGCTGAATCGCTCTTTTTTTAAAAAAGTTGTCTATCCGAGAATAATTTAAATGAGCGAAATAATGTTTCGCTCTTTATTATAAAATCAATCAATAAACAGTAAACCGGCTAAAGTTGCAGTCATCAAGGTTGCCATTGCTCCACCGATAACCGCCTTAATACCAAGACTCGCAATCTCTGATTTTTTATTTGGTGCCAGAGGTCCCAATCCTCCTATCTGAATTGCTATTGAACTGAAATTTGCAAAACCACATAAAGCATAAGTTGCCATTAGAATTGTCTTAGGATTTAATACTTTACCGGCTTCAATCATAGTTCCCATATCTGTGTATGCAACAAATTCGTTTACCACTATTTTTGTTCCAAGCAAGCTTCCGAAATTTAGTGCATCCTGCCATGGTACTCCTATTCCAAAAGCAACAAACTGAAAGATCCATCCAAGCAGAAGTTGAAAACTTAACGGTTGACCATACATTGTTTTGAGTGATTCATTCCACTGAAAAATATCTCCAATACCGTTTAGTAAGTAATTAATTAATGCTATGAAAGCGATGAAAGCAAGAAGCATTGCACCGACATTCAATGCTAACTTCAATCCTGCACCTGCGCCATTGGCTGCTGCTTCAAGAACATTAGCAGCATCTTTTTCAACATCTACTTTTACTGTTCCTTTTGTTTTTGGATCACCTGTTTCCGGCAGAATAATTTTAGAAATAACGACTCCTGCCGGTGCAGCCATCACACTTGCTCCGAGCAGTTGTGCTGCAAACATCTGTTGTGCTTCTGCAAGCGGGACACCATATTTGAGCGAATAAGCGCTTCCAAGAATTTGTATATAAGCTGCCATCACACCGCCAGCTATTGTTGCCATACCACCGACCATAACAGTCAGGATTTCACTTTTTGTCATATCCTTTAAATAAGGTCTAACCATCAATGGCGCTTCTGTTTGTCCGACAAAAATATTTGCAGAACAGGAAAGAGACTCAGCGCCACTTGTACCCATAAATTTTGCCATTATCCATGCCATAGCTTTTACAACCATTTGCATAAATCCTAAATAATAAAGGAGCGACATCAGGCTTGCGAAAAAGATAATCGTTGGTAAAACCTGGAAAGCAAAAAATGAGCCCATACTTCCATCTTCTCCGGGGAGTTTTGCAAGATCGCCGAAAACAAACTGTGCACCTTGCATAGTAAAATTAAGTACGATAACAAAAAAGCTGCTTACCCAGGTAAAAAAATCTTTAGGCCAGCCAAGAGGGGCGAAAAAACTTCTAAGCTCTTCACTTCTGAGAATAAAAATTGCAAATACAAACTGAAGCGCTAGACCAATTCCAACTAACCGCCAATTGATTTTCTTTTTATTGTTTGAAAGAAGATAGGCAATGCCAATCAGAACAGCTATTCCTATCAAACCTCTAATAATTGAATCAAAACTCATTTTTACCTCTTATGCTTCAACAGGAATATAATGACATTTTCTGCAGCGGGCTTCATAAATATCTGCTGCTCCGACAATTACTCTTTCAGCGGAAGTTGTTTTACGCTGTGTTTTATCGGCAGGATTTCCGCATACAACACAAATTGCCAATGATTTTGTAATGTATTCAGCAATTGCTAAAAGTTGTGGCATCGGTTCAAATGGAGCTCCACGGTAATCCTGATCAAGTCCTGCAACGATAACTCTTATACCATCGTTTGCGAGTTGATTGCAAACATTAATTATATCATTAGAAAAAAATTGTGCTTCATCGATACCGATAACCTGTGCACCTTTGCTATGGGTCAGAACTTCGTTTATATCATCGATAGTCTCCGAAGGAAGTGATTGTTCATTATGAGAAACAATCGAAGATTCGGAATAACGTACATCTATTTTAGGTTTGAAGATTTTAACTTTTTGTTTTGCAATTTGTGCTCTGCGTAAACGGCGGATAAGCTCCTCTGTTTTCCCGCTGAACATACAGCCGGCAATAACTTCAATCCACCCGGTATTTTTCGGCATCAGATGGGGAACTGAATCGATCATAGGTAAACAATTAAAAAATTATGATTTAATAATTGAAGTTTAATATTCATTTATTATTCAGATCATCTTCTTTGAATGCAAACGGTAACAACTCTGAGGTCTTCATTACTTTTGTGTTCATTTTACCGTCTATCATAATTATATCTATTTCACCGCAAATATCACTTATTACCTGGCGACAGGCGCCGCAGGGGGAAATAAATCCTTTTGTATCACCTGCAAGTGCAATCGCTTTGAATTTTCTTTCCCCTTCAGTAACAGCTTTGAAAATTGCATTTCGTTCAGCACACATTGTTAAACTATATGAACTTGATTCAACATTCGATCCCGTGTAGATTTTATCGTTTTCGGTTAGAAGTGCAGCTCCTACGTGGAATTTGGAATAGGTGGGTAAAGCATTTTGTTTTGCTTCAATGGCTTTTTCAACAAGGTCTGTGTAATCCATTCAATTCCTTTTTTGTTGAAACGAAAATAAACATTTCATTTTGATTTAGAAAGATGTACAAGATAAAATATGTATGTCATTCTGAAAGAATCCTGTTATAAAACATAGAAGCTTTTAAATAGATATGGTTTCTTAATGAACAGGATTCATTCTGAATGACAAAAAGGGTAATAGGATTTGACAATTCAATATTTCATTTCTTCTTCAGGATTAAATAGAAAGTCGGAGTAAAAAATCTGTTTAATAACCCGGGTTTATCATTTGTAATTTTTATTAAAATTTTGTTGAGCTTAAAAAAAGTAATCATTCTGACTAATCTTAAATGGAAATTACTCCAGACAATTCCTTTATTTCCATTAAATAATTCTTTAACTGAATATTTAGTATACAATTGAAGCTTAAATTTTTCATCAAATAGTTTGTATAAATCATTTAATGAATTTAATTCTGCAATATCTTTTCGAGTAACTTCTGATTCCCTGAAATACCGTAAAAAATATTTTTTAATCTTTTTTCTGCTTAAGATTGAAATTACCGGAACGCCCCAATGTGGATCGGAAAGAAAATTAAAGATTGAAAACTTGTTTGGTGTACTTAAATAAACTATCCCCTCATCTTTTAACAAATGGTGGATCGTTTCAGGAAAATTATCTTTTTCGGGTAAATGTTCAATTACATCCTGGAGAATTACGATATCAAATGAATTTTTGTTAAAAGGAAGATCTAAAGCACTTCCGCATAATCTTTCTAAATTCTCCGTTGATTCTGATTGTCTTCTCAATCTTTCTTTGCTGATATCGAAACTTACAACGTCATTGTTTTCAGCAAGCACTTTTGATGTTCCACCTTCACCAGAACCGAGATCGAGAATTTTTAAACTGTTGCAATCGACGACTTTTCCTAAAATGGATTTAACAAATTTACCACGCTCAATAGATATTTCTCTTGCTCTTTTCCATCTGGAAAAGTTTGGATGTCTTTGATCTAACCATGGGAGTTGGTTTTCTGTCACTTCCATTTTATCCGGTTGAATTTTGCATTGAACAAATGTACGATTAGAAATATCTCATAGAAAAACTGAAGGTAGATAGTTTCAATAATTGAAAACTTATAATTTATCTTACGCTGAAAGAGAACAGAGATCAACAAATCCAGTATAAGCTTTACAGCAAATGGTAAAAGAAAATAAAGATTTATAAACGCAAGTAAAGGAGAAAATAAAAATGCGATGTTCACGCTATGCCAGGTAAAAAGAAACAGAGTTTGTTTAAGCAGGTAATGAAATGATGTTTGTGTATGTCTTGCACGTTGACTGAAATAATCTCTGAATAACTTTTTCGTTTCTGAATAAACAAACGAATCTTTCGATGTAAGTAAACCTATCTTCAGTTTATTCTTTACTGCTTCACGTAGCAGTAAGTCGTCATCACCGCTTATTGTATCAGTTGTGTTTTTGTACCCTTCAATTTTTTCAAAAGACTTTTTGTTAAATCCGAAGTTCCGTGCTGTAGCGGTATAAGGCAACCCGATTTTTACAGATAGAATTTTGAGAAGTGTATTTCTGAAGTTTTCATAACAGCTTACTTTATTTACAAGCGTTTGTTTTTGATTGAAAGGTGCAATACCGATAATAAGATCAAACTCTTTGTTAAATTTTTCTTTATATCTAATCAGCCAGTTTTTCCCGGGAACACAATCTGCATCTGTTATAATTATGTATTCATTTTTTGCTGTTTCAATTCCGTAATCAAGTGCACCGCGTTTGCCTTCATATTTTTTGTTTTCTGCTTTCACGACTCTGAAATTCTCCAGCGTTGATGTCAATTCAGTTGCGAGTGTAAAAGTTTTATCAGTTGAATTATCATCAATAATTATCACTTCAAAATTTTCTTTGGGGTAATCAATTTTGCTTAATGCTGAAATTAAACTTGCTAGATTATCTTCTTCGTTTTTTGTTGCAACTACCATTGAAAATTTTGTAACCAAACTATTAGAATTCAAAGGTGGTGACTGGTTGTTTAAAATCTTTAAAAGAATTAAAATGAATATGCAACTAACGATAATGTAAAGTACGGTAAAGTATATGGCTATCATTTAGCAGTTTAAATTAGACTATTGATTATAAGAGTAAATTTAAATTACCGACTTAGATTATTAAACACTATAATTTCCACAGTTAATATACAATGGCAGTATGGTAACTTCATTCCAATCTGACTATAAATAAACTCCTGTATCCATATATGAGATTTTTATTAATTTTGCTAAAGTATTATCAATCAAAGCAGGGTAGAAACATGAAACTCAATACTTTCCTTCTTTTGGTTTCATTGATAATTTGTAATCTATCTTTTGCACAGGAATATAAAAATCCTGAAAGTGCTGTTTTCGATCCTGTGACCAATCGATATTTTATTTCAAATTACGGAAGCGGAAATATTATCCAGATCGATTCAGCGGGCGTAAAAACTTACTTCCAAAAAGGATTTTCAAAATTACTCGGGATGATAATTTACGATAATAAATTATATGTTGTAGATAATCCTGAAACAGTAAGAGGATTTGATATTACTAATGGCAGACCTGTAATGGAACTTAAAATAGAAGAAGCACAATTCTTGAATGATATTACTGTTGATGATTCAGGTTTTCTGTATGTGACCGATAGCCGCGGTGCTGTAGTTTTTAAAATCGATATTACTAATCAATCGTATTCACTTTTTATAAAAACGATTTCTGAAGATCCAAACGGAATTATTTATGATAAATTTAATAACAGACTTTTGGTTTGTCATTTCAGGGAAAATGCACAAATTGATCAGGTAAATCTTAAAGACACATCAACTTCTACAGTTGCATTAACTGGTTTTGATAATCTTGATGGAATAACCTTGGATGAATCGGGTAATTGTTATGTTTCGTCGTGGAGTAAAGGTAACTTTTCAGATGGTTTTAAAAAAGAAGGGGTAATAATTAAATATGATAATCTGTTCAAGCAAAAACCTGAAATTATATATAACGGACTGCTTGGTCCGGCAGACATTTATTTTAACATGAGCAAAAATGAATTAGTAGTACCGCTTTTCTTAGAGGACGATGTAATGTATTTGTCTTTGAAAAAAGATTAAAAAACCTTTGTTTTTCAAAAATCGATAGTAAAGGAAATAATTTTAACCTCACCCTTCGATCCCTCTCCTTAATAAGGAGAGGGAAACAGGGAGAGGTTTATTGAGAGTTGAAAGAAATTATATTATTTTACATTTGCTTTCATAGGACGGGCTTCCTCATTTGCTTTGTCCTCAGGGGAAAGCCGACCTTTATTGGTAAATTTGACTATTTCTTACCGGAATACAAGGAAGCAACAGTAATACCGTTTTCAACAAATCAGGATATTCGGAGGAGACATGAGATCACTTCAGGTTATTTTATTTTTTATTGCAATCTTAATATTTATAATTTCTCTTTTTTACATGGGTTCATTAATGGGAGATGTATTGTGGCGTGCAGGCATGGCAATACTTCTATTAGACGTAGCATTCATGATGCTATGGCCGCAAAAAGCTAAAGAATAAGTAACATAGTTCTAACGATAATTAATTTTTACACTTCCGTAAAAAGTTAATAATCTTTAATAACGTTACACAGCATAATAATCAATTGTTTGATTTAGAGTGGTGTTAACCTGAATTATAAAACAACATTGTATTATTTTTAAAAGAGGTAGAAATGGAAAGTACATTCACAACAACAACCTTTGAAATTGACGGATATAAAGTTGACAGACAATTAGGGGTTGTTCGAGGTATAGTAGTAAGATCCCGTTCTTTGTTCGGTACCATTGGTGGAATGCTGCATACTTTAGTTGGAGGTAATATTACTTTATTTACGGAACTTTGTGAGAAAACAAGAGGAGAAGCATTTGATATGATGGTAAAGCACGCTGAAGAAATAGGTGCAAATGCTGTTTTAGGTATCAGGTATGATGCAACAGAATTGATGAGCGGTGTATCTGAAGTGCTATGCTATGGAACTGCTGTAGTGGTTTCAAGAAAATAATTTCAACCGAACCCCTTCTTTGTCCTCCCCATTATTAAAGGGGAGGATTTAGGTGGGGTTTTAATTGAGAATGAAGGTTAAAAATATTAATTTGCATTTGCTTCGATAGGGCGAACTTCCTCAAATACTTTATTCGGCGGGAATAAATTTAGAAATCCAGCAGGTAAAATTCGATTTAATGTAATTATATAAATCATCTCTCATTAATAATGATATACTCGATAAAATAGTTAAATTAAACAGCGAGTAAAATTAAAAAGATGAAATGTTATTTTTCATAATAACTTTTTTATTTTCACTCCTCTTACAAGAATGTTGAGCTATTAATAGGGAATAGAACGGATTTATACCAGCAAATATTTTTTACTACTATTGCTGTTTCCTTCGGAATTTTACATCTCATTCTATATTTATATAACCGCAGATTTAAGGGCAATTTATTTTTTGCAATCTTCTTATTCCTATATGCATTAAACATTTTTTTTGATTACCAAGCTTCATTATCAGGTCAAACTATTGAAGGATTAACTTTTCTAAGACTTCATCGTTTGGTAATGCCGTATAATTCAGTGTTTGCACTTCTCTTTCTTTATTATGCATTTGAATTTAAAATCCCAAAACATTTTTGGTTAATTCTTACCGTGTTAGCAGTAACAGGTCTTTTAGCTGTTTTGAAGCCAATAGAATACTTTGATTATGTTCAGTTTGCACAAATAGCAGTGCTCTTTGAAGCCGTTAGAATTTTCATTTCGGCAATAAAGAATAAAAAGTACGATGCCTGGATTATTGTAACCGGTTTTATGATTCTTTTTCTGTTTTCGTTGTATGATTTATTACTAGATTTGAATGTAATTGAACCTGTTAATAATATAGTAAATGGATATCCATTTGGTTTTGTGGGACTTATTATCTCCGCTTCGATATATCTGGCAAGGGACTTCGCAAGAGTTAATAGAATCATATTGATAAAAGAGCAGGAAGCAAAAGAAATGGAAGTTGCACAGAGACTTCTTGAAGCTGAAGACAATCGTAAGGCAAAAGAATTAAATGAAGCACGGGATTTACAACTTTCATTACTACCTCGGTACATAACTAATTTGAAAAACTATGATTTTTGTTTCGATATGCACACTGCATCGGAAGTTGGTGGAGATTATTATGATTACTTCGTTTCGGATAATGACACACTAACAATTGTAATTGGTGATGCTACTGATCATGGAATGAAAGCCGGTATGATGGTTTCAATTATTAAAAGCTTGTTTTTAACTCTGATAAATGATATGCCCATTAAAGAATTTCTGAACAAATGTTCCCGGACCATAAGACAGATGAAATTAAAAAATCTTTATATGGCATTGATGGTTTTAAAGATCGACAATCAGCGGCTGTACGTATCATCAGCCGGCATACCGCCTTTATTAATTTACCGAAAACAAAAAAACGTAGTGGAAGAGTACAAAATAAAAGGAATGCCGCTCGGGGCAGTGGAATTATTTCCCTATGAAATACTGGAGACAGAACTTGAGGTCGGAGATACAGTTTTGCTTATGACAGATGGTCTTCCTGAACTGTTTAATAAAAATAATGAATCTTTTGGCTATGATGCAGTTAAAGAAATTTTTCTGCAAAGTGCTGCTGATCCAGTAAATGAAATTGTCGGCAAATTATTTTCCGCTGGTGAGAGGTGGTTAAATGGGCATAAGCAAACTGATGATATAACTCTAATTGCATTCAGATTAAAAAATGGAAATAGTTGAAATTCTTTCAAAAGATAGGCTTAGATGTGAATTTCGTGAGATTTCTAAAAATGATGGCGAAACTTTAGGAGAATTTTTCAGTGAATTGTCCGATGAAACCCGATCCAGGTTTGCCCCGCATCCCTTAACAACTGAGTACGCAGATAAACTTTGTCTGAATTTATCAGACGACACTGCGGAAAGATTTGTTCTTTATTTCCAGGGAAATATTGTGGGGTATTTTATACTAGACAATGAAATGTCGTCTCACGAACAAAAAAGATATCAGCCATTTGGAATTAATCTTGAATCAAAAAAGGATGTTCTCTTTGCACCCTGTATTGCAGATGAATTTCAGAATAAAGGATTAGCAAGCAATGTAATGAGTATTCTTATCGAGCATGCCAAGGAAAAGCAGGTTAGAAGTATTGTTCTTTTAGGAGGAACACAGGAGACAAATACACTAGCAAGAGCATTCTATAAAAAATTTGGTTTTAAGGAATTCGGCGGTTATCAAACTGAGATTTATAATATAGATATGCGATTAGAACTTTTATAATTTGAGCCAAAAGGCGTTTCGCTCTACAAGAATTAAACCTCACCCTTCGATCCCTCTCCTTACTAAGGAGAGGGAAACAGGGAGAGGTTAATTGAGAATGTAAGCTAAAAATATTATTTTGCATTTGCTTCTATAGGGCGAACTTCCTCAAATTCTTTATCCGGCGGGGAAAAGGTATGATTCTACTTAAATGATTATAATGATAGTCTAATGCTGTTATTTGGAAATATTTGAGGGTCCAAAGTGTATATCGAAGGGAGATATAAATGAAGCGCAATTTGACATTAAAATCTTTATTGAAAAACAATTGGCATGGTCTTCTACTTAGTCTTTTAGTAATTTTCAATTACTTCTTCCCACTGACATCTGAACCACATAAAG
>JAJDNK010000209.1 GCA_022340715.1 bacterium BMS3Abin03
GCGGTTGAATCAGTTGTGCTGACAAAAAATGAAAATAATTTTTTACCCCTTTCGAATAAAAGTAAGATACTGATAACGGGACCAACTGCAAATTTGCTATCTGTTATGAATGGTGGCTGGACGCTTACCTGGCAGGGAAACGAAGAGAGAATTTATCCCAGGTCAGAAAATACGGTGCTTGAAGCTTTTCAAGACGCAGTTGGCAAAGAGAATGTAAAATATTTTCAGGGTTCAACTTTTGATGAACTTGTTGATATCGATAAATTAAAAGATGCCGCAGAAGGAATTGATGTCATAGTTGCATGTCTGGGGGAACCTGCTTACTGTGAAAGTATTGGTAACATAAATGATCTTACACTGGATTCAGCACAACTTGAATTAGTTGATGAACTTTCACAAACTGGAAAACCAATTGTATTGGTTATGCTGGAGGGGCGTCCGCGCTTAATTAATAGTATTGTTGATAAAGTCAATTCAGTTCTCGTTGGATTTCTTCCGGGCTTACAAGGTGGTGATGCAATAGCAGATATAATTTTCGGTAATGTTAATCCTTCCGGGAAACTTTCAGTAACTTATCCGAAATTTCCAAATGGATTCACCTGTTATGATTACAAACCGATAGAAGATTTTGGTAGCAATAATTATGATCCACAATGGGCATTCGGTTACGGATTGAGTTATACCACATTTGAATATTCCGATTTGAAAATTGATAAAACGGAACTGAAAAAAGACGAGGACTTAACGGTTTCAGTCAAAGTAAAAAATACAGGAAGCAGAAAAGGGAAGGAAGTTGTCCAACTATATGTTCATGATCTTTATGGCTCTGTATCGAGACCAGTGAAACAATTAAAAGGATTTGAAAAAATTGAGTTAAATCCGGGTGAGTTAAAAGAAGTATTGTTCACAATAAAACCAGATCAACTATCTTTTATTGGGAGAAATAAAAAAAGAATAATTGAACCAGGTGATTTTGAAATTTATGTAGATAGCTTAAAAACAGGATTTAAATTATTATAAATTTTTAAGGAAGTTCAGTGAAATATATATATGAAATTAAATTCGCTTCAATACTGGTGATAATAGTTTTTAATTTTAATGGTTTTGCACAAAACTGGCAGCTTGTTTGGTCGGATGAATTTGATAGTACCTCGATCAATACTTTAAACTGGACTAGAGAAACCGGCGGGAACGGTTGGGGCAACAACGAGCTTGAGTATTATACAAACAGGGATACAAACGCTTTTATTGAGAACGGGCATCTTGTTATCCAAGTTCTTAAAGAAAATTACAGTAATCGTAATTACACTTCTGCAAGATTAAAAACACAGAGTAAAAAATTATTTAAATACGGAAAGATTGAAGCTAATATCAAACTTCCATACGGACAGGGAATCTGGCCGGCATTCTGGACACTTGGACAAAACATTTCTTCGGTTGGCTGGCCAAAGTGTGGTGAAATTGATATAATGGAAAAAATAGGCGGAGCAGGTGAAGAAAATAAAGTATATGGGACAGCACATTGGGACAATAATGGACAACACGCACAGTATGGTAATTCTTATTCTTTATCTTCGGGTATTTTTGCGGATGATTTTCACAAGTTTACAATAACCTGGTCTGAACAGTACATCAAATGGTATGTTGATGATCATCTCTACAACACAATAGATATTACTCCTTCCGGATTAAGTGAATTTCACAATGATTTTTTTATTCTTCTTAACGTAGCAGTTGGTGGAAACTGGCCCGGTTCTCCTGATGCCTCAACCGTCTTTCCACAAAGAATGGAAGTAGATTATGTGAGAGTCTACCAGGATGTTCCTGTAAGTGTTGAAGGTGAAAATTCAAAACCGGAAGGATTTAACTTAAAGCAGAATTATCCAAATCCTTTTAATCCTGTAACAAACATTCGATACACAATAGACGAACGTGACTTTGTTTCAGTTAAAATATATGATTCTCTTAGTAAAAAAATTGAGACATTGGTAGAGAAAGTACAACAGCCGGGTGAATACAATATTCAATTTGATGGCAAAGAGCTTCCATCGGGGATATATTTTTATACGCTTAACACTTCTTCATCAATTGAAACTAAGAAGATGGTATTAATCAAATAATAAAGTATATTTTTTTTGGTTATTCTTATCGGCTGCCATCTAGTCCAGTTTAAACCGCACAACGAAAATATGCTCATACTAAAGAATTTTTAGCATTCCCAAGTATTTGATTATCAATCTTTATCCTGTTCCTTTTCCGAAAATTGATTAATAGAGTAAATGTCTTTAAACTACAATCTTATTTATTCTTTGCATATCTATTAGATTAAGAAAAGCACAACTTTCCTCACAGGGCAAAATTATACTGTGTAATAAGTAGATATTACCTGACTAATCTTAATTATTAAAAATAATTGAACTTTTTCTTGGTCTGCTAATTGGCTTCTTCCGCTTGTTAATTTTTGAAGATACTATATAAAATCTGGCCAAGATGCTGGTTAAATGGTTGAAATATTTATTTCCTTTATTATTAGTTCCTGTATTGTATGGACAACAGAAGCAAATGGAACTTAAGGCAAGTGATATAATCCAAATTCCCGAACAGTTCAGCAATAAAATAGGTAGTGGTGATCTGGTCAAAGATATCAGCGAGAAACTGTTTTTAAGAAATACAAATCGGACAAATAAGTTATTTGATGAGAAAACGAAAGTAGTTTTATACCTTAAAGATTACCCATCCACAAAGCAATTAGACACTTTTCGATCGATGGGACAGAATGTGATATTGATTCCTGGACACCTCCTATTTTTGATCATCCTTATGGTTTTATATTAGCCGATCTGCCAGTGAGTAAGTTAATTGATGTTCTTACATTGGATTTTGTAAAAAAAGTTGATGACGCAGAACAACTTTCATTACCGCAAAACAACGAATCTGAAAAAGTTATAAGAGCGGACCAACTTTGGTTCCAAGGATTTACAGGAGAAGGTATAACGGTTGGAATTTTGGATTCCGGACTTGATACTGATCCGTTAAATCCTGATCTGCCATCCAAAATAATAAAAAAAGATTATTCGAATTATCCTATTATAGATGATGATGTTGAAAACCACATAACTGGTCATGGAACACATGTGACAGGTTCAGTTTTAGGTAGAGGAATTTTATCAGTTGATAATACAGGTAACGGAGGAAACTCGTATAAAGGTGTAGCACCGTCTGCGGACTTAGTCTTTTTGAAAATTGGTAATGATTACACTGCGGGAGCTTCAACAAATGCAATAGTGAATGCATTGGATGCTGCAGTAAATACTTATAATGTAGATGTGATCTCAATGAGTTATGGTAGCTGGGATATTTATCATGACGGGAGTTCAGTTCTGGAACAAAAGGTTGATTGGTGTTACAGTCAGGGAGTTCCGATTTTTCTTGCAGCTGGAAATGAAGGTGCTTCTGCACGGCATTATTCAGGTACTCTGTTTCCTAATGGCTCTTCAGAATATATCAAGTTAAATATAAATGACGTACAACCTAATAGCACTTATCTTGTTATGAATTTAGTTTGGTTTGACGGTTTAGGAGTTCACAATAATTTATCAATTAAATACTCTGACGATTCCTTTCATGAACTGACAAATATTTACATTTATAGTCAGACTGAGAGCACAAAAGGAACTGAATCAAAAATTTCGTTAATTACAACGGCGGTTCCTTCTGGTAATAGTATTTACTATTTGAAAGTGTTTAATAATAAAAGTTATGCACAAAAATTTCATTTGTATGAACATAATAGAGATCCCAAAGTTCAATTTGAAAACCCGGATCCAAATTATACCGTAGTTTCACCTGCAAATGCAACCTATGGATTTACTGTTGGCGCATTTACTACAAGAGAAGATTGGACCTACTATAACGGAACAGTTTCTTCGAATAATGAGGGTATTAATAAAATAGCAAATTACTCGAGTCGTGGACCGAGAATAGATGGATTACAAAAACCTGACATTGTTGCACCCGGAAGTTCAATTATCTCAATCAGAGATAGAGATGTTTTAAACTCTCCAGATATATTCTGGATTGATAATGATGGAAATATGATTTTTCAAGAACTATAAATGTTAATTTTGAATTGCCTGTTTTTGCAGAATTAAAACAAAATTATCCTAATCCTTTCAATCCATCAACAACCATCAGTTTTACTCTGCCTATGTCAGATAATATTTCATTAAAGGTTTTCAATCTATTGGGAGAAGAGGTCACTACCCTTGTAACCGGATTTACTGATGCAGGAACATATACGTTATATTTTAATGCAGGAAATCTTTTCAGTGGGATGTATATTTATCAATTAGCTACTAGGGAAAATACTTTCACAAAGAAAATGTTGTATCTGAAATAATATAACTTAAGAAAGAAATTCTTTTACAATTGCCAAACTGAATTTCATAAAATCCACCTTTCAGTAAAAAAAATTATTAAATCCCTCTTAATGAGGGATTTATTATTTGATTAATTCTTATAAATTGTCTACAGGGAATTACTACTTTATTTAATTAATCTGATAGTTGTAATTATTGATTTTTTTGAAGTTATGACTCTCTTATTTTCATCAATTATCAAAAGATGTTTCGATACTATTTTCTCTGTAATGGTATTGGTAATCACTTTACCTCTCTCAATAATTATTATAATTTTTCTTCTATATGAACACAAACGATTCCCAATACTATTACAATCAAGAGGACTAACCTTAACTAATGGGAAAGTTAAAATTATTAAATTCAGAACTTTGTTAGAGAATCATGAGCGAGAAGTTGCAGAAAAAAAATCGGAAAACATTTTTTATAAACCTCAATTGAAAAAGTATGTACCGCCATTATCGGGCTGGCTTAGGAAAACCGGTCTGGATGAATTGCCACAGTTTCTAAATGTTCTTACTGGAAAGATGAGTGTAGTTGGTCCAAGACCCTTATCAATTAATGATTTGAATTTCCTTAAGGAAAAGTATACGGACTCATATAATAAAAGAGAACAGTTGACTGTAAAACCAGGTATCTCTGGTATATGGCAGTTGTATGGGGATAGGAAGAAGAATGTAGAAAATTTAATCGAGCTTGATTCTTTATACCAGAGTCATCATACATTTTTAACTGATATCAAGATAATAGTATTCTCAACTTATTTGGTAGTAACTGCGAATAATTCAGATGCAATTGTAAACAACACAATAAAAGATACTGTTCCAATGAAATATTTGATTAATGCAAAGACAATAGGCGGTCAGACAAAACTTTAAGGTTAGCAGGCAAGTAAGCATTTGTAAGAAGTATTTGAAGCTAGAACAATTCTTTTTAGAAATAGTCATATCAAAGAATAGGACTTTAACTCACTTGGTTTAAGGAAAGATATTCTAAACAATTAGACTTTTCAACTAAACTAAAAAACTTTTATTGCTCTCAATTCGCTATTTTGTAAATTGTATCGTTATGAAAAATAAAAAGTAGTTATTCTCATTTTGACCTTACCAAAATGATAATCATTGAACCGATTCAACTGTTAAATCATTAATTCTAAGTTTTTAATGGGGGCATTATTTTTGCCCTAAATACGGGGCTCGAGGGCAATTATTCACATCTTCACAAATATTATTCGAGCAGTATTTCAGCTAATTATCTATGAGGTGAGCGGGAGTAATCATAGCTTTTTAGAGTTATTAAGACAGGGAAGTCCTACATAAATATATATCCTCTTTTAAGAAGCTATGATTCATAAGACATCTTAAATTTTTAATATTTTCTTTAAAACTGAAAATATATGCTCAGTTTGAGTATACTTGCTAAGTTGGGAAGTGATTCCCAATGTGAATACAACTTTCCGAGGATACTTATCAAGTTAGTAGAATATCAGAAAACCATTGATTGAGCATTACATATTGAAATGATAGAGATGAATTAAATTAAGAAAATTAATTTCTCTTAAACTCTAGAGAGGGCGAAATGAAAAAACTATTTCTATTATTATTAATTTTTATGCTGTCTACCGGTGTCACTATATATGGGCAAGTTACCCTGGATGGGTCCGTTTACAGCAATACAGCTGATGATGTTGACAACATCAGTTTTAGCCA
>JAJDNK010000212.1 GCA_022340715.1 bacterium BMS3Abin03
AATCAAGACACTCGTGAGCGTGTGTAGCAACAACGATTAGATCGACAGGATTACTTAATGTGTAATCGAAAATCGCACCCATTGGGCTCAAGCCTCGCACGTCCACCTTTTCAATTTTTATTCCCAACTCATCGAATACTGCAGACCGTGAACTTCCTTCCCTAATCCGACCCCAACGCACAAGTGTGGAACGCACTGACGGAAATAGATGCCTATTATTTGCTTCATCATCTCTATCTCTACTGTGAAAAATTGTAATGTTTGTTCCAAGCACGAGTGTTATCTTTAAAGCATGTGCAAATGCAAGTTCACTAGCTTCTGAGAAATCAGTTGGATGCAGCACAACATACTCTAAGTTCTTCATAAATTAGTCTCCTTTGATATCTATCCAGTATCTGGTCTTGAAGATTGATTAATTGGTGTTGTGATATCTGTAAAGACTTTAGAATTGAAATTTGTGCGATATATAGCAGAATGCACAGGTTTTGAATTGATGATTTTTTATCGGAATCGTGACCATAAAATACATTAGATCATAATTTGTGCTGCTGTTTTATATCAAGTTCTCTAATCTTGTAAAACAGCGTTTTATAGCTAACCTTTAATATTCTACTTGCCTTTCTACGGTTCCATTTAGTTTTATCAAGGACAAATGTGATGATCTCTTTTTCTATTCTTTTTGTGATATTTTTTGTGCTTTTTCGCAGAGAAAACGATGCATATTCCGGTGAATTTTCATCTTTAAGGGCTGACAGGTAATCAATAATTAAATCTACATCCATTTTTTTTGAGTCCGATACTGAATTAATTTCAGATTTACCTTCGATAAAAAGATCATCAACAATTTCCTCCCATTTCCCCATGACGATGACACTTTTAATAATATTCTCAAGTTGTCTGATGTTTCCTGGCCAATCATACGATTTCAGTTTTTCTATAATATAATGGCTGGGATTCGTTATATTCTTATTGCCGAACTGCAATGTAAATTTTGTTAAGTAATGATCAATTAATAGTGCAATGTCTTGAGGTCTTTCTCGAAGAGGGGGTATAAATATTTTTATAATATTGAGCCGATAATACAAATCTTCTCTGAAAAGTCCTTTTTTAACATTTTCCAAAAGGTTTTGATTTGTAGAAGCGATTACCCAGGCACCAGTTGTGATTTCCTTTTCACTGCCCAACGGTGTGAATTCACCACTTTGAAGAACACGAAGAAGTTTGGCCTGAAGCGCAAGGGGCATATCTCCGATTTCGTCCAGAAATAAAACACCTTCGTTGGCGATTTCAAATTTCCCTCTTTTTTTTCGTTCAGCGCCAGTAAACGCTCCCCTTTCATAGCCAAACATTTCACTTTCAAGTAACCCCTCCGGCAATGCTGCACAGTTAACTCTAATAAACGGTTTATCTTTTCTTTGGGATTTATAATGAAGGTTCAGAGCCACAACTTCCTTGCCCACACCGGTTTCTCCGGTGATCAAGACATTCAATTTTGTGTCTGCAGCTTGTAGGATAATTTCCCTGATCTTTTCAATACTTGCACTTGATCCGATTAATAGTGGTATCATATTCATTGTAGGAATTTAAATTATTTTAACATTTTGAAAAATGGATCAATAAAATTATTCGATTCCTAACTAAAAAGCAAGGCGGGTTTTAAATAAATCAAATGTTTATTAATAAGGTATGGATGGCAACTTCTCGGATCAATTCAAAAAACTTAATCGAAACATAGTCTTCGAGATATGGTGGTCGAACTCGTTTGATAAAATGTATGATAGTTGACTTAGGTGAAAATATTTCATTACATTAAAGAAAAAAGGGTTGTTGCATAAATAATAAAAATACAGATAGATAGCCAGTATCTGGACTCTAAATTTGTTTAACAGAGTTTATGATATCTATAAGAAATTTAGGATTGAAATTGCTGTAGTATATAACAGATTTCGGTAATGAAGCTCATTTGCGATACAGGTTGGAGCTATCAAAGTTTTTAATGGATCGAAAACCTTTGATATATAGCAGTGATTGGTAATCCGGAGTGGATAACGATCTGTAGGAAATATCAAAGCTTTCAAACCAAATACAATTACCCCAATATATTGGGTAACCTTTCAGATAAAAAAGCTTGGCTTTTGTATGTGAATTCATGATAACAGTATAGCGTGCTGATCAATAAACTTTTTAACCTCTCAGCAGCTTTCCATCAATTTTCATCTAAAGGAAAAATAACGGTAAATTTAGTTTTTCCCGGAATGCTCTCAACATCTATACGTCCGCCATGCTGTTCAATAATACTATGAGAAACGGAAAGACCTAAACCCGAGCCTTTCCCCACATCCTTGGTGGTAAAAAAGGGATCAAAGATCTTATTAATATCTTGCTTGGAAATCCCATGACCGGTATCTTGAACCTGACAATAAAGCATCTTCACTTTGCCTTCCATACCCTTCCAAGCGTTAATGGTTATACTTCCCTTTCCTGTAATTGCCTGCATGCCGTTTAAGATAAAATTGATAAGAACTTGTTGAATCCGCTCCGGATCTATATTAGCTTCAATATCTTCAGGGACATTCATATTTATTGAGATTTCAGAAGGTAATTCCCCTTTGATTAAACGGATTATATTTTCAACAAAATGTTTAAATTCCACCCGTTTCAAACTTAAAGTTTTTTCACGTGAAAACTCCAGCAATGCTTTAACAATGCCTTTAGCTCTTTCAACCTGTTTTTCTGCTTCTAACAGCCGATTTCTCTTAAAATCAATATTATCTTCCTCTAATTCTTCAAGAACTATCTGAATAGACGTCGAAATATTATTCAGTGGATTATTCAACTCATGGGCTACGCCTGCGGTTAAAATCCCCAAAGAAGCCATCTTGCTGGCTTGAATGAGCTGATCACTTCGTTTCTTTAATTCTTCCGCAACTTTTTTTCGTTCGCTGATATCAAAAAATGCACCTATTATATTTTTAATTTCACCCTTTTTATCATAAGTAATCTGGCCTCTGTCTTGTATCCAAAGAACATCTCCCAATCTGGTCTTGATTCTGTATTCCCTATCGTATGAAACGTGATCTTTTAAGGCTTCAATAAAACTTTCTTTTGCAGATTCAAAGTCTTCTTTTAAGATTAAATCCGACCATTTTATTTTTTTTAGGTTAAATTCCTCACGGTTGTATCCCGTTAGCGACTCAACTTTATCGTCCGTGAACTCAACAGACCAGTCTTTGAATCCTCTGTAAACGATGGTCGGAAGGTTTTGAAGCATCAGTTGACATTGTTGACATTTCATCTCACTTTCAGTCTAGGCTCCATCTGAACTGCTGTGCGTTTCAACTTTTTTCTCAAGCTCTTTTATTTTTTTCTCAAATTCTTTAAATGTT
>JAJDNK010000219.1 GCA_022340715.1 bacterium BMS3Abin03
TTGATGGATACTACACATACAGGTGTAACAAACGAGAATCCCTTTTTTACAGTAAGTAAGCTTCCTTTTCAGGCACCACAATTTGATAAAATTAAGGATAGTGATTATAAACCTGCTTTTGTAGAAGGTATGAAGCAGCAATTAGAGGAGATTGAAAAGATCGCCGATAATCCTGAACCTCCTACATTTGAAAATACCCTTGTAGAATTAGAGAAAAGCGGTCAGTTGCTAACAAGAGTGGCGTTGATATTTAATGCTCTGACAAGCGCAAATACTGATTCTGTACTTCAAAATTTGCAGGAAGAAATTGCTCCAATGCTGGCTGCTCATCAAGATGCAATTTTTCTAAATTCCAAACTTTTTGAAAGAGTTAAGTCTATTTACGAAAAACGGGATCAGCTTAAGCTTGATAAGGAATCTAAAAAGCTTATCTCATATTATTATGATAAGTTTGTTCATGCAGGTGCAAATTTATCAGTTGAAGATAAAAGTAAACTGAAAATATTGAATGAAGAAGAAGCAACACTTAGTGCAAAATTTATTAATATGCTTCTGGCAGGAACTAAAGATGGGGCTTTAGTTGTAAGTGATTCATCAAAACTTGCCGGACTTACTACTGCAGAACTTGATGCTGCATCTCAGGTAGCTTCTGATCGTGGTCTTTCCGGTAAATGGGTGATACCTTTACAAAACACTACTCAGCAACCTTCACTTATATCCCTGAATAACAGACAAACACGCAAAAAATTATTTGAAAATTCCTGGAATCGTTGTGAACAGAATGATGATAACGATACCCGATCAGTAATAGAACGTATGGCTACTATACGTGCTGAGAAAGCTAAGCTGCTCGGTTTTCAAAATTATGCAGCGTGGGCACTTGAAGATCAAATGGCAAAAGCACCGGAAACAGTAGAAAAATTTCTTGCCGGTTTGGTTCCCGCAACAGTTTCTAACGAACAAAAAGAAGCGACTGATCTTCAGGCATTTATTAATCAATCAGGAGAAAATTTTAATCTACAACCATGGGATTGGAATTATTATGCGGAAAAACTTCGCAAGGAACGATTTAAGCTGGATGATTCCCAGATTAAGCCCTACTTTGTTTTAGAAAATGTACTGCAAAAAGGCATTTTTTATGCGGCTCATGAACTTTACGGATTAACTTTTAAAGAGCTTCACAACATTCCTGTTTATCAGGAAGATGTTCGTGTATTCGAAGTATTTGACAATGATGGTTCACCGCTCGCACTTTTTTATACTGATTATTTTAAGCGGGATAACAAGTCAGGCGGAGCATGGATGGATAACTTCGTCCTTCAATCCAAACTATTAGGTACAAAACCAGTCGTTTATAATGTCACGAATTTTGTAAAACCTGCACCCGGGCAACCTGCACTATTAAGTTATGATGATGTTACAACATTGTTTCATGAATTCGGTCACGCTTTGCACGGGATTTTTGCTGACCAGGAATACCCTAGTCTTTCGGGTACTAATGTACCACGCGACTTTGTTGAGTTTCCTTCACAATTTAATGAACACTGGGCATTATATCCGAAAGTTCTGCAGAATTACGCATTGAATTATAAAACCGGAAAGCCTATGCCGCAGGAGCTGGCAGATAAAATTGTAAAGGCTCAGCTATTTAACCAGGGATATGATTTTACTGAAATACTTGAAGCTGCTGATCTGGATATGGCCTGGCATACTTTATCAGTAAGTGATTCAGTACAAAATTCAGATAAGTTTGAAATCAACAGTTTGACAAAAGATAACCTTTATATTCCGGAAGTTCCCCCACGTTACAGGTCCAGTTATTTTATGCATATCTGGGGAAATAATTATGCGGCAGGTTACTATGCTTACCTTTGGGCAGAAATGCTCGATGATGATGCATTCGATTGGTTTCTGCAAAACGGCGGATTAACACGTGAGAACGGCGATCGCTACCGTAAAATGATTCTTTCCCGTGGCGGTACAGAAGATTATAACAAAATCTACCGCGAATTTACGGGGCACAAACCCAGCATAGAACCAATGCTTAGGGATCGCGGATTGAAATAATAGACAGAACTTTTTCTAATTAAAAAATACCCGTTTAATCAAACGGGTATTTTTTTTAGTTACTGAAAGAAAGTATTATTCTTTTAACCAAATCCAAACCTTCTGTTCCAATGAAAAAATCTTATTAAAACATAACAAAAACTTAAAATTATGCAACATTTTATTCCGCATTATCATTGCTTAATAACAAATAATCTTTTATGTTTGCTCCGAATTGATGAAGAAAAGAATATTAATATCAACCTTAACCTTGCTGTTTCTTGTTTCTACAACAGGTTTGCCGGTTACCATTAATCTTTGCAAGATGGTAGAAACCGAAAATGTAAATGAATGTATGATGCACCGTAAGCTCGTAGAATCGCATTGTTGTACAAAGGCAAACGCTGAATATCCTGTAACGGTTTCTTTTCATAATTATAATTGCTGTGAAAGTGAGTTTGTTTTTAATAAGGTTGAAGATGAATTTCTTTATAACAAAACTGATGTCAATTTCTTTTCAACACTAGAACACGTAATTCAACCGGTATCTGTAATTCCTCAGAAGGTCGATTATTCATTTAATGAATCCTTTTTCTGTGATTCTTCACCACCGTTTTTAATTAATCCAGAACTACATATTACCAACTCAATACTTCTCATTTAATCTTTTCTGATTTCCTCTCCGGAATGTGCGGGATAAATCCATCTGCACAATAACAATTAAGTATTAATACTCCATCCTATTTCCCTCTTCTTGCTAAGGAGAGGGATTAAGGGTGAGGTTAAAGTAAACCAGGAAAAATTAAGATGAACAAAATCAGAATATTATTAATTACTCTAACAATTCTATTTACAAATTTCTCATTTCCACAATCCGGGCAAATGAATAGCGCAAGTGGAGATGAAACTCTGCAGGATTTAATTAATACTGCTATTGATGTAAGTCCGAAACTTTCTATGCTGCGTGCAAAAAGGAATGTCGCAGAAAATAAAATTCCGCAGAATTCTAATTTGCCAAATCCAATGTTAATGCTTGGATTGATGAATCTTCCCACAAATACATTTTCCTTTAACCAGGAGCCGATGACACAAAAGGTCGTTGGGTTACAGCAGACCATTCCCTTCCCCGGAAAATTATCTTCAATGGAAGATGCAGAAGCTATAGATACACTTATAATCGATAAAGAAATTAAGGATGCGGAAAACGAGATAAGGAAAAATGTAAAAGAAAAATATTACTCGTTAAGCTTCTTCCGTAAAAGTATTCAGCTTGCAAAGGAAAGCAAAAAGCTGCTTGAAAATATTTCTGATGTAGTAAGTACAAAATATTCTGTTTCAACAGCCAGCCAGCAAAACCTGATAAAAGTACAATTAGAGATAACAAACATCTCCGACCGGATAGAAGATTTAAAGAGTAAAGAAAGTTCTACCCGTTCAGAGTTAAATGCGCTTTTGTTGAGGGAGGCTAATTCTCCTATTCAAACAGAAACTTTTGATTCAATTAAAACATTGGATATTACCGTAAAGCAGCTTGATTCCCTTTCAAGAATAAACAGACCGTTTTTGCAGGGAATACAACTCTCACAGGAAAAAGGTAAACTGAAACAAAAAGTCGCTGAAAAAGATTACCTGCCGAATTTCACCCTGGGTGTTCAATACGGTCAAAGAGATATGCTGCAAAAAACCAGCATGGCACAAAGTGACTTTCTCTCCTTTTCATTGGGAATTTCACTGCCGATTAATTACGGTGGGAAAATATCATCGAAGGTTGACGAAGCTGTTTCAATGCAGGAGCTTTATTCGCAGCAATACTACCAGGCACTTCAATATTTAAATGGTGTGTTCGGTACCGATGTAGCCGTTCTCAATTCTTTAAAAGAAAGAATCAGCTTATTTGAGGACGGACTACTTCCCCAGGCAAAGCAAAATCTAAGCTCAACATTAGCAAGCTACCAGGTTAACAAAGTCGATTTCATAAATGTAATAGATGCACAAAACCAGCTTTTCAAAATTGAAACAAATTTGTATAAGCTAAAAACAGACTACCAGAAGAAAATAGCTGAATTAGAATTTTTAACCGGAACAAGTTTAAGTAATTAATAATTGGAGAATAGCAAAGTGAAAACTCAAAATATAATTATCGGAATCCTTGTAATAATAATTGCAGTGTTATTATATCTCTGGCTTAGCAGTCCGGGTGCAACCGGTAACGCTAATAATATGAATGATAACTCACAGCAAACGGCACAAAAAAATAGAAAAGTTTTATACTGGCGTGCACCTATGAATCCGAATGAAGTTTACGATCATCCGGGTAAATCGAAGATGGGCATGGACCTCGTTCCGGTTTATGAAGACGAAGCTACCGGCGGCGGTGTTGTTACAATCAACGGTACGGTACAGCAGAATATGAATGTAAAAACTGCTGTCGTAGAAAAGAAAAATCTCAGCTCGCAGGTTACCACCAACGGGATTCTTCAAGTAGATGAACAGAGAGAATTTATAGTTACAACAAAAGTTAGCGGCTGGGTTGAAAAGTTGTATGTAAACTACACCGGACAAAAAGTTAAAAAAGGCGAGAAATTAATCGATATTTATTCTCCTGAATTAGTAGCTGCACAGCAGGAATTGATAACAGCATTGTCTTACGGTTCGACTGTTGAGAACAGTCCCGACAAAAGTATATCTGCAAGTGGCAAAGACCTGATTACTAATAGTATAAGAAAGCTGGAGCTCCTAGACGTTCCAGATTCTGAAATAAAAAGAATTGAAAACACAAAGGAAATCAAAAAGTACATAACGCTTTTTGCTCCGTTCGATGGAACGGTGATTCATAAGGATATTATAGAAGGAGAAAAAATAGCAGCCGGAGCCCCGTTACTTAAAATTGCAAACCTGGAAAACCTATGGCTTCTTGCCGACATTTATGAATATGAACTGCCTAAAATAAAATTAGGTTCACCCGCTGATATTACTTTTAATTTTCTGCCCGGGAAAGTTTTCAAGAGTAAAATATCTTTCATCTACCCTACCCTTGATGAAAAAACTAGAACAGTAAAGGTAAGATTCAACATCCCGAATTATAACGATCAGCTAAAACCTTCGATGTTTGCAAACATTGTAATTAACGGGAAAAATCTTGGCAATTATCCTGTTATCACGGAACAGGCTGTGATTCGTGCCGGACAGAAAAATGTAGTAATTCTTTCTTTGGGTGATGGAAAGTTCAAACCGGTCGAGGTAGCTCTCGGTGATTATTCAAATGGATATTACCAGGTGCTTAACGGACTAAGTGCGGGAAACAAAATTGTAACTTCTGCACAATTCCTCATCGATTCCGAAAGCAATCTGAAAGCTGCACTATCGCAGTTCACAAATACTTCTTCTGAAGAGACCGGTAAAAAAGATTCGATAAAGATGGATTCAGATAAAATGAATTCAAAAGATGATATGAATAAAGAAGACAACAGTGAAGTCAAAGATGCCCGGATAAGAAAAGGGACAATCGATCTTTCGGCAATCGACAAAAACAAAGACGGAAAACTTTATGAAGACGTAATGGATTGGAATGTTATCTCGGATGAACCGGGTAAATGTCCACTATGCGGAATGACGCTGAAAGAGTTAACAATTAAAGAGATAAAAAAGAATTTAACTGAACATGGTTTTGAGTATAAAAAATAATGTTATGAATTGTCATTCCGAACTTGCCTGCCTGCTGGCAAGGCAGGTTTCGGAATCTTTCTAAAAAAATGATAAGACCCTGAAACAGGTTCAGGGTGACAATCAATGAATTAAGAAGTTTTGGAGAAATTAAATGACAACAAGTAATCCAGCTAAAGATGGAATAATTGCTAGAATAATTGAATGGTCAATTAATAATAAAATACTGGTAATAATATTTACTGCTGCATTAATATTCGGAGGTATCTGGGCAATACAAAATACTCCCGTCGATGCCATACCCGATTTAAGCGATGTACAGGTAATCATATTTACAAAATATCCCGGACAGGGTCCGCGGATAGTAGAAGACCAGGTAACTTATCCGCTTACATCAAAAATGCTTTCAGTTCCTTACGCAAAAGATGTAAGGGGTTATTCGTTCTTCGGCTTTTCAATGGTCTATATAATTTTTGAAGATGGAACCGATCTCTACTGGGCAAGAAGCAGAGTCCTCGAATATTTAAGCTCGATGAGAAGCTCTTTGCCCCAAGGTGTATCACCCGAATTGGGTCCGGATGCTACCGGATTAGGATGGGTCTACCAGTATGCACTAAAATCCGATAAAAGAAATCTGCAGGAATTACGCTCAATACAGGATTGGTTTTTACGCTATGAATTAGCTGCAATTCCGGGGGTTTCTGAAGTAGCAAGTGTCGGAGGATTTGTAAAACAATACCAGGTAAATGTCGATCCCACGAAATTAGCTTCCTA
>JAJDNK010000262.1 GCA_022340715.1 bacterium BMS3Abin03
GAAAACTTTACTTGTTTTATTAAACAAATTCTTACATATCGTCCCGCAGAAATAATTGTGCTCTGATCTTCTGCTGTAAACCAGGTTGAATTTCTTTCCGGTTAGAGTAGAAGTCCGTCCTTTCAATAATCGATAATTAAAACATTCAGGAGCACAAAATTGAAATCATTAAAATTATTAGGATGGAATTCTTTCTTCGAAGAGAATTCCGAATTACTTAAGCAAAACGGTTTTTCTTTTGCACGAATCATTACTGAACACAAAGAAAGATACATTGTTGCATCTGAAAAAGGAGAATTGAACGCAGAAATAACCGGCAAATTATTATTCTCGTCGGAAGACAATGCTGATCTGCCTAAAGTTGGTGATTGGGTAGCAGTAATCATTTATGAAGATGAAAAGAAAGCCATCATCCATGAAGTGCTTACAAGAAGAACTGTTTTCAGAAGAAAAGTCGCCGGGAAAAAAATTCAGGAACAGGTTATCGCCTCAAATATCGATTTGTTATTAATTGTACAAAGCCTCGATGCTAATTATAATCACAGGAGACTGGAGCGATACCTGGTAATGTCTTACGAAGGCAAAATGCAACCGGTCATCGTTTTCAATAAAAGAGATATTTGTCCAGATGTAAATAAAAAACTTGAAGAGGTAAAAAGAATTTTCCCGGATATAAATTCATTTGCAGTTAGTGCGGAAACCGGTGAGGGAATTAATAATCTTAAAGAAATGATAACGGAAGGAAAAACATGTGCGTTAGTGGGCTCGTCAGGAGTTGGTAAATCATCTATTATAAATCGTCTGCTGGGATTCGAAAGACAAAAAGTTAATGAGATTAGATTATCTGACTCTAAAGGTAAACACACAACATCAACACGGGAACTGATTTTAATTCCGGGTGGAGGAATAATAATCGATACACCTGGTATGCGTGAATTTCAACTTTGGGCTGCCGATTCCGGGATTGAAAATGTTTTCAATGAGATAGATGAATTAAGTATGAATTGTCATTTTAAAGATTGCACCCATACTCATGAAATAAATTGTTCCGTGCTGGACGCTTTGGAGAAAGGAAAACTTTCACAGGAAAGGTATAATAGCTATCTAAAACTAAAGAAAGAAACCGAATGGATTAAGATTAAATCTGATCCTGAAGAAATGCAGAAGCGTGAGGAAAAATGGAAGAAAATTCACAAGCAGGTTAAGTATATGAAAAAATTCAACCGACGGAATTTTAGAAAGGAATAAGAAATTTGAGTCGTATTAAAATTACAAATAAAGAAATCATAAATCGTAATTATTCACATCTTATTTCTCATCTGCTTAAATTTTCTTGTTATATTTCTGATGTGTTTCCGTTTCCATTTATATGTAAATTATTTTCCCGTGAAGAATTTTAAGCAAGAAATAGCTAGCATATTTTTTATCCTTTGTTTAACGGCTTTAGCCTTCCCACAGGAAAAAACCATTAAGATAATAGCAATCACTCCTGATCTTCCGACAAAAGAATCCGTATTTATAACCGGTGAAAGTGCTGATCTGGGTGCCTGGAATAGAATGATGCCTATGAGTAAAGTTTCGGAAAACCGCTGGCAATTTATTTTAAGTGCAAACAAAGGCGATACGTTAAGGTTCAAATTTAATCGTGGCGACTGGAGTACCGAAGCTGTAGACAGCAATGGAATCGAATATGAAAACTTCTCTTACATTGTAAAGAAGGATACTTCCATTTCTTATACTCTCCTGCATTGGCGGGACCAGGTTTATAAAAAGATTGTGATTACACCTGAACGGTTAAAAAATAAATCCGGCTGGTTTGAACTTTATGAAGGCTGGAAATACAAAACCGGCGATGATTCAACCTGGGCTGTGCCCTCTTTTAACGACAATGGGTGGAAAACAATAAACCCTATCCTTAACAAAGAAGATTTCGAAAAGATCAAATGGACAGGAAATATCTGGTTCAGGAATCATATCTTTATCGACTCAACTCTATGGAATAAACCGTTCGGATTTCATTTTATTAATACAGGTGCTGCGGAAGTTTATTTAGATGGAAAACTTTTATACAAATTCGGGATTGTTGGTCATTCAAGAGCGACTGAAAAAATTTATATAGACAGGGATCCAAAAGTTATTGTATTTGGAGAAAAAGAGGAGCACCTGCTTGCAGTCCGGTATTCAAACCACTATGCGGAAGAAATGATACAGCGTAGTGTTCGTGCGGGTTTCGAAGCTATTATAGGAGATAATGACCGATTCATTTCCGATCGGGTAAACAATGTCCGCCAGATTTCAATTTTACAAATGGCGTTCAGCACATTCATTCTTGCTTTCGCTATTATGCATTTTCTGCTTTTTATTTTTTATCCAAAAGCAAAAGAAAATTTATTTTATTCAATATCCATGCTCTCTTTTGCTGTTGTTACTTATACCGCCATGCAAAATAACTTTGTTACATCAATAATGTTTGCATTCGAACTTTCTACCGTTAACTCGATTGCTGTACAAATGTCTATCCTTTTTGGTCTGCTTACTGTTTACGCAAGTTCTTACACTAATATGCCGAAGCAATATATTATCTTCGTAATCATCTCAATGTTTTTTGTTTTTCAGACTATCTTTTTTCCGACATGGGGAGGAGAATTAATTGATTATGTTTTCTACCTGTTTGCAATTATACTAACCGCAGAACTAATCAGAATTGTAATAAGATCAATAATTAAGAAAGAGCCCTGGGGTTGGGCATGGATAGTAGGTGCGGGATTTATCGTTGCCATGATTTTCATTGCATACCAGATACTGGTATCCTTAAGAATTTTACCGCCTCCTTTTGGAATTTATCTTGTTTATGTCTACGGGATAGTCTTTCTTGCTATAACAGTTTCAATTAATCTTTCCAAAAAAATCTCCGACACAAATAGAGATCTGGAAAAACAACTGGTCCAGATCAAAGAATTATCGAACAGAGCGTTAGAACAGGAAAGAAAAGCAAAGGATGAAGAACTTGCCAGAAAACTTCTTGAAGCTGACAACCAAAGAAAAACCCTAGAGCTGGAAGAAGCACGAAGTCTACAGTTATCGATGCTGCCAAAGGAAATCCCTTCCGTAAAAAATATGGAAATAGCGGTTTATATGAAACCTGCAACCGAGGTCGGTGGAGATTATTATGATTTTAAACAAAACAATAACGGATCGTTAACGATAGCGATCGGAGATGCCACCGGACATGGAATGAAAGCCGGCACTCTCGTGGCAACGATAAAAGGATTATTTAGCTCAGAGACAACCGAAACTGACATTGTTAGATTTTTTAGTAAATGTAATTCTGTTATCCGTGATATGCACCTTGGTAATCTTTATATGGCACTGCTCCTGGCAAAGATTGAAAATGACTCACTTACCTTTTCTTCTGCGGGAATGCCTCCTGTTTTGATTTATAGGAATAAAACAAAACAGGTTGAAGAATTAAGAATGCAGGGACTGCCACTGGGAGGATCTGCTGGTTTTGAATATTCTCAGAGAGAAACTAATCTTTCGGGCGGCGACACTTTACTTTTAATGTCGGATGGATTTCCGGAACTCTTTAACAAAGAAAAAGAGATTCTGGACTATGATCAGGCTAAAAATATATTTGCTTCAGTTGCTGAATTAGCACCAGAAAAGATAATTCGCCATTTAAATGATAAAGCAGATAAATGGAGAGGCGGAGCAATACAGGAAGATGATATCACTTTCGTTGTGGTTCAGATAAGAAAAGGTATTTAACCATTCTTTCCCGCTTTGACCTGGTTAATTGTTTAGAGCGCAAACATATTAATACTGAACACAAAATTATTGTACCCCCTGTGATTCAGCTTCCAGGCAAATTCAAGCTGAAGTGGAATAATTCCCTGTCCGATTCCAAATCCTAATTCATAGAATGGTTTTGAAAAAGTTTTTAGATCTGTTGATAAAAGTTTATATGATCTATCACTTATCTTAGTAATAGCAGCATTAAAAAATAAGTTTACACTTATCTCCCAACTTCTCAAACCGGTAATATTAAGAAATCGAAAAATTTCATCACGGAAATCATGTTCAAGATTGAGTGTTGCAACTCGGTCGCCAAACATTTCATTAATTCTCAACGTACGGAAAGTAAAATTCTTTGAAACTGCATTTAAATTACCGGGTAACGCATATATATCCTGGAAGGGTAACGTTCCGTCGTTGTACATCGTAAAAACCTTTATCCTTAGGCTTGCAGTTCGGAAAGTTTTTATATAACTGTTTATGTAGAAGCGATAAGTAGTAAAACCCAAGCCGCTATTAAAAAAATCCCTGTTGGAATAAGTAACATCACCGGAAAAAATAATATAAGACTTACCAAGTGAAGTTCGTCTTCTGAAATATCCGTCTTCAATATATTTTCTGAAGTCGAGTCTGAATCCGGCTGTAAGCGCATTGATTTTGGTTTCATATACTTCCGGATTTTGACGGGATGATCTATCTTTTCTGAAAAATGAATAATTACTGTTAACCTTTGCACTTTTATCTGTTTTATTAATAAACCCCGCATTGAGTTTAAGAACCGGGAAAACTTCTCCAGTTAATTTAAAATCAAATCCGTTTGTATAGTAATAATCCCTGAATTCTTCCTTATTAATTAATGCAAGCAATGTAGCCGTAAAATCCGCATAAGAATCAGAATTTCTGAAAAGTATTTTAAGCTTGTTGTAGGCATTAATCGTTATACTATAAGTTCTGTAGTCTCCGAGCAGGTATTCAACACCAAAATCGGTTTTAAATATTTTATCAGAAAATCCATAAGAAAAATCAAGTTGTGAGTCTAACCTCTGATTTAAATAATCGTTAACATATAATCCTAACTTAAGTGCATGACCTTCCACCCTGTTAAAGTGATAAAGATTTAATGTGCCGTTCAAAGCAAAATTATCAGAGAGATATGTACGCGTACTCAGGAATGAAAACCTGTCCCAGAAGGTAACAGGTACTTTGCTAAGACTATCTATTCTTTCGTAAGCAATTTCTTCCTCGAGAGTATTTGGTATCGTTTGAGATGAAACCCAGTAAAGTGAATCCTTTTTATCCGCCCCGGGCAGAACGGTGAGTATCGCTTTTGTAAAATCGTCACTGGTAAGCAGGGTGTTTATTTTATAATCATATAAAACCGTGTTAAGCTCAAAGCCTACCCGGGCAATTCCCAGAATATTTGCTTTAAGAAATAACCTGTAATCGGCCGGCATATAAATACCGTTGTAACTTCGGAACTGTTGAAAAACACTAATTGTATCAAAAATTCCACCAATGTTTGCTGCCCTGTTAAGCTGCAAATCGACCTTTAGCAAATTATAAGTGCTGTCGGTTATATAAACACTCCCCATAAAACCCGGATCAACAGGGCTTTCGGTGGCCATATGAATTTTAAAGATCTTTTTATTATCCTGAGCAAGTATCCTGTCTACATAAAAGTAATAATAATCGAGGGCATTATCAGAAAGTGGTCCCGGTAAGTCGATACTGAAAAAGTTTATATCTCCTTCGTAGAAATTTTGAATTAATCTTCCGCCTGTAACGGTATTGATTGATGGCGGAAAATTTGCACTTTGTTTCCTCGCAATAATTATTTCTTTATAATAATCCGGTTTCAGAAAATATCCTTTACTTTGACTTTCTAAAATCCCGGTAATTTTCAATTCGCTAGAATCCCCTATACCAACCCCAAGACTTACGGTATGCCCTCTCGCGCTAAAATCTTCTTCGGTTCTTACAATACCTTTTGCATATGCTTCAAACTCATAACTGTTTATTCTTTTTTCCCGTTCCTTTTTCTTCTCAATCGTCTTTCTAATAATTTCAAGAGCAGGATTTTCCCCGGGATGAATAACTACTTCAGGAAGTGGCAGATCAGTAGCTTCTAATCCAAAGTTCAAACCTGAAATATCCCTATCCAGTTCAACAGCGATAGTATCAGAATAATATCCGATATAAGATGCTATTAAATCATATTCTCCCGGTTTAAGTTTCAGTTCGAATTTACCTTCGAGATTTGCCGCAGTTCCAATCGTACTGTCGGATACTCTAATGTTTGCATATGCAAGCTTTTCACCTGTTTTAATATTTTTTACAGAACCACGGACTGTATATTGCTGAGCGTGAATTAATATTAAGGGAACAAAGAGAAGAACTATGAGCAGGAATTTTTTCATTTTTTAGAAAATTGTTTTGAATAAACGATACAATTTTAAGAAAAATATCTCCGTCTGAAAATTAATCTTATACAAATGGCAAACGAATATTGACTTTTACTTTATAACCAATCATTCACATTTAATAATAGAACATTTATAAGTATTTTAATAAATTAAATTTATCTGTGAAAAATGTAGGAATGATATGTTAGTACTGAAGAAATACCAGTTGGGAATAATACTTTTTACTTTCCTGGTTACTGTACAACTAATTGATGCCCAGGACAGTAGCAATACTGAATTGCCACAGAAGACAATTATCCCGGAAGACTTAACTGCTCTCGATGTTATTAGTACATATGTTGAAGCATCGGGAGGTAAAGATAATTACATGAATGTACATGATAGAACAACGATGATGACAGGAAAAATGATGAACCGTAAATTTTCAGTCCAGATTCAGCAGAAAGCACCGGACAAGCTAAGACAAGAAGTACACGCCGGACCAGCAAAACAAACTTTTATCTTTGATGGAACAAAGGGTGTGATGAAAATAGGTGATAACTCAACACCTCTTGAAGGCAATGAATTAAACCGGACAAAAATTGAAGCACAAATGAATTTTCTCCTGGATCCCCCGGCTTACGGTGTAAAAATGGAATTTGATGGCGTCGAAGAAATCGATAGTACAAAATGTTATAAAATATCAATGATGATTGATAGCAGCACTACTTGGATTCAGTATTATGATGTGAACTCCGGTTTAAAAACTAAGGAGTTAAGAGATGTCGAAATGCCGCAGGGAAAATACAAACAAGAAACTTACTATGATGATTATCGTGATGTGGACGGTATAAAATATCCCTTCAAAATAAAGCAAATTATTGGTACACAATCTGTAGAAATGAGGGTGGACAGCATAAAAGTAAATACCGGTTTGAACGATAAATTATTTGAGATTTCCGAATAATGCAGGAAAGAAAATATTCCGTTATAGTTTTTGATCTGGGCAATGTACTCCTCCCATTTGATTATGAAATCCTGATAAAAAGGCTTGATAAAATAAAACCCGGATTGGGAAAATATTTCGTGGATACTTATTTCTCCAATTACGACTTTCACCGTGCATACGAAAGCGGAAAGATCAGCGAAGAAAAATTCATCGAACGAATGCTGGAAATTCTTGATCATAAAATAGATGCTGAGACTTTTTGTAAATACTTTTCTGAAATATTTGAAGAGAACAAAGAAGTAACCGCATTGTTACCTGCGCTGAAAAAGAAATATAAGCTGATTCTTCTTTCTAATACTAACTCGATTCATGAAAAATATGGATGGAACAATTGCGAGTTTCTAAAACAATTCGATAGTTTGGTCGTTTCACACAAAGCCGGGGCTGTTAAACCTGAAGAAAAAATTTATCATGCTGTTGAAATAGCTTCCGGTTTACCACCTGAGGAACATATCTTTATAGATGATATCGAAGAGTATGTTAATGCGGCAAAAGAATTAGGATGGGATGGTATCCGGTTTAAGGATAATAATTCTCTCTTTAGTGATTTAAAGAAACGATCTATTATATAGTTCTATTTCTTTTTATATGATATTTATCGTTGAAAAATATCGGGCATGAACTTACGTTTAATCTTCTTTATCTTTTCTTCAACTTTAACATTTTATTACAAAAGAAATTATTAAATGAATATAGAGATTAAAAACAACACCGAAGAGGATAAATTTACATCAACAATAGACGGCTATGAAGCCTACTTAGAGTATAGCCAGAGTGGCGATAGGATATCTTTTGAGAAAGTTTTTACCCCGGTAGAGTTACGTGGAAAAGGAATTGCTGCAAAACTGGTTGAATATGCCTTTGAATATGCAAAAAAGAACGACTTAAAGGTTTATCCACATTGCTCTTATATAATCAGTTACCTCAGCAGAACTGATAAGTATAAAGATCTTCTAGCCTGATAAATACTTTTGTTCTACCGATTGTAACTCGATAAAATTAAGATAATTCAATAAATTAAAAGATCGATATAATAATTACTTCTTCGGAGTATTGATGAAGAACAAAATTACTCATGTCATAAAAAGAAGCGGAGCCATCGTACCTTTCAACCAAGAAAGAATAGCAAACGCAATTTACCGGGCCGCTGTTTCAGTTGGCGGTAGAGATAAAGAACTGGCAAATGTTTTAGCAAAAGAAGTGGTTAAAATTCTTAACGAAAAATTCCAGGATGGTTCTACACCACACATAGAGGATATACAGGATATTGTTGAAAAAGTTTTAATTGAGAACGGACATGCAAAAGTTTCCAAAGAATTTATTTTATATCGGGAAGAAGCTGCGAAAAGAAGAGAAGCCGAGGGAAGGTTGAATTCAAGTCTTAATGAAAACATTCCATGGGCAAAACTCTGGAGAAATCTCGATTGGGCTGTTGCACATAATCTTCACACGGTTGAATCTTTAAATCAAAGAATAATGGATGGTGAATTCGCACAGATTGTACATGAATCCGAAAATCTTTATGAAGACGATGTATCACTTGCAGCGGAATTAATAATTGAACGATTAAATAACTTACGAATGGTAATGATCAGCGGACCGTCATCTTCCGGCAAAACAACCACAACAATAAAGCTTGAACAAAAGCTTATCAAGAAAGGTTACAAATTTAAGGCTTTAAATGTAGATCATTATTTTTTCGATCTTGAATTACATCCAAAGGACGAATTTGGTGACTACGACTTTGAAACTCCACAGGCTCTTGACCTTCCATTAATTAACGAACACTTAGTGAAACTGAGTAACGGAGAAGAAGTGCTTATACCTTCATATGATTTCAAGACAGGGACAAGAACATTAAATGTTACACCTATGAAACTTGAAAAGGATGAATTACTTTTAATAGACAGTTTGCATGGATTGTACCCGGATTTCAGTAAAGATATCCTGGCTGAAACAAAGTTTAAATTGTATCTTGAACCATTGCTTCAGATGAAAGATCCTGATGGAAAATATATCAGGTGGACAGATCTTCGTTTAATAAGGAGAATGCTTAGAGATTCTGTTCATCGTGCTTATAACCCACAGCAAACTTTAGAACATTGGCATTATGTTCGTTCGAGTGAATTAAGAAATATAATTCCCTACTGCAACACTGCCGATTTTATTATTAGTAGTGGAATGCCTTACGAAGTGCCATTGTACGCTCACAGGCTACTCGATAAATTCGCTGTATGGGAAAAGATGTTTAAAGACAGTCCCCTTAAAATTGATGCTTATGAACGCGCTTCGAGATTGCATAAAGTATTAAAAACCGTTACACCTGTTTGGGACGATTCACCTGTTCCCGGAGATTCGGTTATGAGGGAATTTATTGGTGGAAGCACATTAAAATATTCTTAACAATTGCGCTTCTTTTTTCTTCTCATTTTGAGATAATGTTTGCTTGAAACAATTTAATAGAATGCTCACCTGTGTATACACAATTGTTTTGATAACAAGTCATTAAAAACTTATCTAATCATATATATTATAAAATTGTCTGAAATCTAAAGAGGAACACATTTTGCCCATTTTAGTCTAACAGAATTGAAAACCAAATATTTATTCTGCACAAAACAATTTTTTTAATAACAAAAGGTCATCCGATGAGACATTACACGCTGAATGTAAGCATAATTCTCATTGCTTTTATCTTATCACTTCAACCTTCCTGCTTCAACACTGCGCAGGTACATTCGTACAATCAAAAACCCGATGCTTCAAATTCGTATCATCATGAATACTATGATAACAATAGCAACTCAACATTAAGTGAAGCATCAAACCGTTATGATCATTCATATAATAATGAGGATTTCCTTGACAAATACAATCGTGAGCGTTACTCAAAAAGAAAAGATTACTATTCCGATAATTATAAACGTAACGACTATCACCGGAAAAATAAAAAAACTTACAACGACAGAAACAATAACAATTATTCCAACCATGAAACAAGATCAGAAAATTATTTTCATATAGACAGATCAGGTGGGACTCTGTGGGATGGAAAACATTGGAAGATTTCAGATTTTCCGCTTAAAATTTATGTCAAAGAAATCTCGTCAAAATATTACAAACCTGGATATAAAAAATATGTAAAATACGCACTCGATGAATGGCGAATGGCCGATGACAGGATAAGTTATACATTTGTTAATTCAGATAGGGAAGCTGACATATCCATTTTCTTTGTTGAAGATCTGGGGAAAAAGTATCACGAAGATTACCTGGGTTTAACAGATTACAAAACAAACAAAGATAATATTATTGAGTACTCAAAAATTGAGATAAGTTTGCTAAAGTTTAAGAAGGAATTGGTTTCTGAAGGAGAAATAAAAGCAACGATAGTTCATGAACTTGGTCATGCATTTGGGTTGGGACATAGCAAAAATGATCTCGACATAATGTATCCTTACATAAATCCCGATCACACCTCTGATATGAATTACACTGAACTTTCGAGGGGAGATAAAGAAGCAATCAAAGATGTCATTAGTCTCGGTGATAAAGAACTATATGTTAGAAGATGATTTTTTTCCCCGGGGGCGACAGG
>JAJDNK010000292.1 GCA_022340715.1 bacterium BMS3Abin03
CATAAGGGCACTTATCACCCCAAGGAACGCATTCACTTTGGCGGCTAACGTTGCCGATAAGCTGATGCAAACCAAGCGGCGAGTAACTTCTGGAAAGAAAAACCACGACTCCGGATTAATAAAATCCCTCAAAACCGAAACGCGTTTGCATTCAGCTTGATTGGCGTTGTTATACCCGTGATTTTAGGTGCGAGTCAAATTTTTAAACTGTTACCCATAGAGTCCGCCCACTCTGTGGTCCGATCCCAAACAACCATCAATTGTTCTCAATATGTTTTTGCATTAGTAAACTATATCTTTACAATATTTAATAGTATCGAGTATGTTTGTATCATTAGTTACTTTTAAAATGGAATTTTCAGGAATCTGCAAGTGTTTATTCAGAGCTTCGCTGTTCCATGTCCCTCGGGTATATTTATATTGGATAGTCGCTGGTGCATTTATAAATAAACTTCCTTCATAAATATTATCCATTCTTTTTACAAGTGACATCCCTTTTGTATACCAGTTTTTCAGACTTGGGTGTTCTCCTGTTATGAATATATTATCAGTATTCAGAGCAGGACCGCATGTAATTCCAGAATTAATTATGACTGACTTACCTACTTTGTTAGGTTAAATATGAGGTCCGTTTGTTATTAAAATCTCAGCTAACTGATATGCTACTTTTCGCGCACTAGCTTCATTGGTTACTCCGGTTCCCGGATAAGCAAGAAAGTTCGATAATACTATTATATGGATATCCTTATTTTTAATCCAGAGGCTATACGCGTCACACCCGATAGTGCTTCCCCCGTGTTCTATTATTTTCATGTTTGATAAGTTACTCATCTCAAAGCCATAACCATAGTATGCTGTATCTCCATTATTAAGAATGGTAGGTGTCATAGCTTTATCTACCCATTCTTTAGTAATAATTTCACCTGATTGCAGCCCAATATACCATTTTACCATGTCTTCGGTATTGGTTAATATTGATCCCCCACCAAAAAAATGAGTAGGGCTCACATATTCTGCTTCTACAAAACCATCATTCGTTAATTGATAACCGGTTACACGATTTGGAACACTTTCCCTTGAAGCACTGATGTAGGTATTTTCCATTTTCAATGGAGAAAAAATGTTGGAATTCATATAATCCGCATAACTTTTACCGGAAACTTTTTCCACTATAATGCCTAATAAAACATAGCCTGAATTACTATAGCTGTACTTTTCACCAGGTTCAAACAGTAGCGGTTTGTTGATAAACAAGTCTACAAGCCCGGAAGGCTCTACATCTGTAGGCCACAAGGCAAACCATTCAGGAATTTTAAAAAGATCAATAATCCCGGATGTATGGTTTAATAAATTTTTGATTTTTATCTCCTTGTAATAAGAAGGAGCATCAGGAAAATATATGCTGATGTTATCATCCAAAGACAAAAGGTTCTTTACTGCAAGTTGCAATATTGCAATTGCAGTAAATTGCTTTGTAATTGAACCAATGCCGAAAACACTTGTTGTTTCTAACGGAACCTGCTTCTTTATATCAGCCAGACCATAAGCTTTTTCGAAAAAAACTTTTCCTTCTTTCAGAATAACAACAGCTGCTCCGGGTTCATTTGCTGTGAAAATGCTGTCAGAAAAAGCATTGATTTGATGCAATGTTCTAATGTTATTTCTATTACATCCACAAATAATGCTCACTATTAGTAATACGCTAAAAAGGATGTGCGAGAACTTAAATATCTTTTCCATTTTGTTTTATTACTTTCTATTTACATGATTTAATAATTCGAGTGCATATATTATTGAAGCATTAGGATAAAAGTTATATGAGGCAAGTTTCTCAGAAGTTAATTCAAAGTGAGGCTTTAAAATATCACCTATCTCAGCATCATGAAGAAAACAAACAAATTTATTGTGAGTTATGGATCCCGTGAGTTTTGTGTCATTCAGTTTTATCAGGATTTGATCTCTGTAGCTGTTACCAGATTGAGCTGTAGAAAAATCCATTACTTTACACTTTCACAATACAGGCGGTATAACGGCCCCGGTTTAACCCGCGCCAAACAAAGCGGCCAGTAAATTTTACATTACTCATTCCCGTGCCCGGATTAACAAAACCACAAGTGAAATGACGTGTTTGGTGTCGGCGTTGAAACCCAGGTTATGTGCAAATGTTTAAAAACACAAACATTATGCCCTATAATTTAAGAATTTATCAATTGGACAAATTTGAAGAAAAATATAGAGAATAAAACACTCTATGTAAATAGAGGAAGTCAAAATTCGTATTTTACTAACTCAATTCAAATTTGCATCTGTTGGGAAATTGCGGAAAAAAATAATGGATAAGTAATATTGTTTTTATTCATATTTTAAGGGTGGTCCCACAACTTTCATGTCATGTTCAGCAAAAACCTTTTCTATTTCTATTTTTGTGGGAGGGGATTTCCATCCATTTGTCACTTTAAAAAAGGCTTCCATTTTTCCTGCTGGTTGATATGAAACCACCATTTTACCTTTTTCTGTAAGTTGGACGAATGCATGTTGAACCATTCGTGGTAGAAATATCGTATCACCAGCATTAAGCCGATATAGATCTGTTCCAACTTGAAAGAAATATTCTCCATCCACGACATAAAACCATTCATCTTGGAAGGGATGAATGTGTAAAGGCGGTCCACCTTTAGGAGTTAATCCAGTTTGCTCAAAAACTGCTAAATCCCCTTCCGTATCTGAAGAAGATATTTTTATGTCCAATGTGTTTAAAGTGACACCCTTCATTTTATAGTGTTCACCGAATCGGGCTTCCCCGGCAGCTACCTTAAAACCCTTGCCACTTCTTAAAGAACTATAAGTTTGAAATTTTGCTAATAAATTCAGGGGAAAAAGAGCAAAAACACTAAATAATAGATTCCTTCTATGCATAATTTTAATCCATTTAAATTAAAGACTCAGTCGTAGTATCCAACGTAAATTTAAATTTCACAAAAAACATTGATCTTCTACTGGATATTCTTACACTTTGAATGTTTTATTATCTAACACGAATAAAGGATGGGTTATTTCACAAATTTAGAGATTGTTAATTACTCAAGCACATAACGGCTGAGCTAAGCCGACCGCCGATAACCTTCCTTTGGCAATGCACTTTTCGTAAAGGGCTGACGCGTGATCGGTTCGGCTGTTATGTAAAA
>JAJDNK010000050.1 GCA_022340715.1 bacterium BMS3Abin03
CAGCTTACTTTCCGGCATCAGCGCCATTCCAACAGCAAAGCTAATTACAAACGCAAGTGAGTATTTTGTAAGAGAAGAAACATCGGGAGTTCCAAGCCAGGCATGAGAAGAATAATCAAAAGAAGGTGCCGAATGAGGTAACGATTCGGGGTCCTGAGGCTTTAAATCCCAAACGTGAAATTTCTCTATGGCAAAAAGAAATACCAAAGCTGCAGCGGATACCACACCAAGACTTATGGTGATTTCCATCCACGAAGGCGTATAAGAATCGCCAGTTACACTTAGCATCGTTAAACCACCAACATTTATCCTGTTAAGCACCATACCAAATACAACCATAAATGAGCCGATCCATTGTGCTTTAGTATTATTACGCAATTTTGGAACGGCAAATATTATTACCGGGATGATAATAGAAATCATAATTTCAGTTATGAATACAAAACTTTCCCAGCTTCCGTTGATTATCAAACCGAGTTTGCCTGAAACAGTGAGATCAATAAACTTTACAAGGAAGTAAGTCCCTAAAACCCAGACAACTGTTTTCCCAAGTTTCGCAACAAGATTTGTTTCGGGTTTGCGTTTGTAAAGCCAATGAGAAACCTGACTCTCGAGTGCAACCATCATTAACCCCAAAGCGATTGCAGAAATAAAAAACTCAATTGGAAGAATATTGGAATACCAAAGAGGATGAAGCTTAAACGGCATTATCAAAAACAATGAACCAAGAGATGACTGATGAAGAGTTGAAAGCATTATTCCCAGCAAAACAAAAACAAAACGGAATCTCATCAGAAAATTTCTAATCTTTGCATACCTACTGAATTCCTCCAACGGTACAGGACTAAATTCAAGCAGTAATACTGCCGAATAAAGCATTACGCACCAACCGACTTCAAACAACGGAGAATGAGGATTCCAATAAACTATCATGTGCCAGATATTCCAGGGTAAACCGAGATCGAAGAGTAAACCGAAAACTACAGCAAGGTAACCGAGAAACGCTGTTAACACCGCTGGCTTAACAAGAGGATGAAACTCTTCTCTTTTCATAATATAGAATATTGCAGTCATAACGAATCCGCCGGCTGCCAAAGCAACACCGCCCATTACATCGAAACCAATCCATAAACCCCAGGGTGTAGCATCGGTTAAGTTTGTTGTTGCACCTAATCCAAAAATAAAACGGTTCAGTCCAACTGCCGCAGCAAACCCGGTTATCAACCATAAAACAAGTTTGGTATTACGCACTCTATTCATCTTTAGGTTCCTTATCTTCGTTTTGCTGTTTACTAAATTCTATCCTGCGACGGATTATCCAGTTCAAGCCAAGCATAAATCCGCCCATACCTACAAATGCAAACGGCACTGATTTCATCGCGGGTGCTGTCATCTCAGGCAAAGGCTTATTTCCAAGATTAGTTCCGTACGAAAGAAATCCGAGATCGATACCTGATAAGTATAATACAGAAGTTCCGCCGACTTCATGCTCGCCCCATACCTTATTAATATATTTACCGGGGTTATCTTTGATCCTTTTATGTGCAATTTTTAAGAGTTCTTTTCGTTCGCCGAAAATCGTTGCGCCTTCAGGACAAGCTTGTGTACAGGCAGGCTGTTCGCCTTTTTTTATTCTATCATAACAAAGAATACACTTGCGAACATACGGCACAGCCTGATCCCAATCATAACGCGGAATTCCATACGGACAAGCCATCATACAATAACGGCAACCAAGACATTTATCACTATCATAAACAACTGCACCAGACTTAGTTTTATGTAATGCACCAACGGGACAGGCAGAAGCACAAGCTGGTTCGAGACAATGTCTGCATTGCTTTCTAACATAATTTTTATCCGGCTTTTGAATTATCGAAGTCCAGTTCTCTGCTGAAAGTCCATCGTTTTTTTGCCAAACTCTTGGAACATCCATTTCAAGATTGTTTGTTTCTTTACAAGCAGAAACACACTTAAGACACCCGATACATTTTGTTATATCTGTTAAAATTGCTTTGCTCAAACCGGGGCTCCTTTTTTATTTAGAGTAGTGCAAATATCTTCATCAGTATTTGGTGGAAACTTCCAGGCTAACGTGCATACAACCTGCGACAACGGCATAAGTACACAATGTGCAATTTTTGTAAAAGGTATAAGTACAAATATCAAGTCGCCTGAAAGAACATGCATCAACATAAAAAATTGATAGCTCTTCGGATCAACATTCAGATTAGCACAAACAAATCCTGTAATGAATGGGATGATTAATAACACCGGCCATAGATAATCTTGCTTACGACTAATAAAGCTCGATGATTTGTTGAATATCCTTCCAATGATTAGTGCAATTGCAAAAACAATTGTTGAAACAGTTAGCCAGTAAGCTAAATTGTAAGGAAGAGTCATCCAGGAAATTCCAACCGATCTTTTCCAGAGCTTTACGTGTGCGAATAAAAAGATTGGAACTAAGATCAAGCCAATATGAAATAGTATTGAAAAGATCGAGTAAACAGGGCGATTATGTGCAACTCTTTTTACAGGGAAAAGCCATTCCATGCTTCGGCTGAAAATTAATTTCCACGGCATTGATTTATCACCGGCTTTTCGATATGCTTTGTAAGCTCCCCAGATATCTAAAAAAAGAATTCGTAACAAGCCTAAAATCAATATTGCGAAGGAAAGTCTGAACAATGGACCGCGTGCAAATTCCAACCATGATTCCATATTTAATCCTCCTTTCCTTCGGGTTCATTTTCTTTTTTAGTAACAAGTGAGTCATCGAAAATGATGGCTTTGTAAATCAAATCATGTAAACCTACCACCTGGCAATCAATTCCCTGGTCTTCTACTAATTCTCTCAATTGCTTCTTACAGTTTGCGCATGGTGCAACTAAAATTTCGCAACCAGATTTCCTGATTTGATCGGCTTTTAATTTACCGCCAACTGTTGTTCTGTATGGTCTTATCTCATCGATAGAAACAGTTCCACCGCCGCCGCCACAGCAAATATTGTTTTCCCCCGATGGAGTCATTTCCACATAGTTTTTACAGAATGCTTTTAATAATTCCCGTGGCTGATTTATTATCCATCTTTGTCTTGCAATATTGCAGGGATCATGGTAAGCAACTCTTTCTGAAATTGCATCCGGTTTAAGCTTTAGTCTTCCTTCCTTCCAGACTTTATATGTATATTCCATGATATTTATAACGGGCGGTGCATCTTTTCCCCCACAATAGGTAGGCATAAAATACTTAGCCGAACGAGATGCATGACCACATTCACCTATAAGAATATTTTTACCTTTTAATCTTCTTGCCTCTTCATCAACTTTTTTAACAATTCTTTCAAGCATCCTATCGCTATAAAAGAGACCATAATTAATTCCATCGAAATATCCAGTGCCTGTTGTCCAGGAATCTCCGGTTGCGGTAAAAACTGCAGCTATTCCCATTAATGATTCTGCTTCCATTAAAAAATCACTTACTGCAGGGAAGAAAACATAATCGGTTTCTTCAACATCAATCGGGAATTTTATGTGAACTGATTTTTCCTCAAACATGTCATCTTCAAGAAATTCAAGCGTGTCTTTTAATGCAGGGACTGGTATGGCTGAAGTATTTTGGGTGGCACCTTCGAGTTGTTCTCTTGTACTAACAACTAAAGCTCTCGGCGCTATTCCAATTTCACTTAAAATATATCGTCCGAGATGGGTGATCAAACCATGATCGATTCCCGAAGGACATTCAAGGGAGCATCTTCTGCAGGCTGTACAATTCCAAAAGCTTTCTGCCATTTCCTGAATTTTTTCATCGGTTAAATAACCGCTTCCCAACAATCTTCCCTTTAATAATCCACCAACTGTAAAATGACGGCGGTAAACACTTAACAATAACTCCGAACGATAACAGGGAATATCTTTGGGATCTCCAGTCGCCTGGTAAACCTGACAGGTTACTGCGCAGCGGGAACATTTAGCGCTCATTTTAATAAAGTGATCGAGCGCCATTTTATAATTGGAATGTTTTAAAATTGCGGCGAATGCTTCAAGAAAACGTCGGGGACGATCGTTCACATCAAAGTCTTCAATGTGATAACGAACATCGAGCTTTTGTTTCTCTACTACTTCAGCTTTTCGAAGAGATTTAAATGCTTTTTTTCTTTCCTCGTCTGTAACTACCGTGGTTCTCATAAATCCCCTGATTCATTATATGGATTTTTTACTTCGCTTTAGATTTTACTCTTTAGTAATTGATTATACTATTCAAGATTAAATAAAACTAAATTTTTAGTAGTTCTTTTACTTTCTCCAGTAGCTTATCCCGATCTATCGGTTTTTCGAAATAACCTTCCGGCGGATGAACCTGTTTGCGTGTTTCTATAAATCGTTTAAAATCGGAGGCAACGCCTGTTACAATAATAACCGGGATACCTTTTGTGATTTTGTTTTCCTGAAGCTCGCGTAAAGCTTTAACACCTGATTCTTCAGGCATTGAAACATCCAAGGTTATGATATCCGGTTTTTCGGAGAACGCTTTTTCAACTCCTTCTTTACCATTCCTGGCTTCCAAAACATCAAAACCGTTATCGGTAAAAAAAACAGAAAGATATTTTAAAACATCTTCTTCGTCATCAACAATTAATATTTTTTTTCTGTCTGTCATTTATTCACCGCTAATATTTAAATTCACAAAAATAATTCTTAAACAAATCACTTAAATTCTATCTCAACTCCCATTCAATAAATGGTTCTTCTATATCTACCATTGCATTGACTATGAGTTCAACAAGTCCACCGTAAATGATACCGCATTTTTCAAAGGCATTAAAATATGTTAAACCATCACGAAAAGTTCCCTTACAATTGGAGCAGGGAGAACAGACATATTTATAAACAGATGGATCTATTTTATCCTGAAATGCATCAAGCACCTGTTTAAACTTCATTCTGAATGAAACACTGTTTCTCCAGTCAGGGAAATTCTTTCCCTGCATAATTGCAAAACCGCTCCCACCTCCACAGCAATAGTTTTCTACTCCATGAGGTTCCATTTCTCTGAACTGCGGACACAAATATCTAAGGATTTTTCTTTGCGGTTCTACAATCCCCATTGCGCGTACAGCATTACATGGATCATGTAATGTAACAGGAAAATCATTCTTCGATGGATCGAATTTTATTTTTCCGCTAAATACAATTTCTTCAAGGATTGGAAATGCACTTTCCCTCGGAACAATATTATCATCAACCAAAATTCTGTCCGCGATTGGCATTAGTGCTTTATGCGCATGACCGCATTCTCCCATTACAATTCTGTTAACACCAAGCTTCTTTGCAACCCGAATATGTTCAAGTGCAACCCTTGCAAGCTGTGCATCATCATACCACAATCCGTAATTAACAGAATCATACCCACCCATTTCGGAAGACATTGTCCAGTTGATTCCGGCTTTTTCGAAAATGATTGCAAACGCCATTATATTGTCAGGCCAGGAAAGAAATTCACCGAAATTGTGAATTAATAAAATGTCTGCCCCTTCTTTATCGAGCGGCATTTTTATTTCCATTCCTGTCTTGTCTTTTAAATCTTCTTCGATAAATTCAATAATATCAAGCAAAGCTGTGGGATTAGTGCCCGTGGATGAACCTGTTTTAAGCTGTTTCATCGATCCTGAATTATGAAGCTCTTCTGCAGCAATTCCAAGCTCCTGACTCATTAATTTTCTTATCTCACGTGCAATCAATCCATTATCAACACCAATTGGGCATGCTTGAGCACATCTTCTGCAGAGTGTACAACGATAAGAAAGCTCAGCAAGTCGTGCAATCAAATCCCACGATAGATCAAGATCGGAACCTGTAAACTTATGATATAATTTTCCCCCGGGCTTTAAGTATTTATTCACAATTCTTCTTAATATCTCACCTTTAAAGATCGGTCTATAAATTTCTTCCCTACCGCTTGAAATATAAATCGGACACTCTTCGGAACAAGTTTGGCATTTAACACAATTTTCCATTGAAAGAAGAAGAGGTTGAAGCAATATCCAGTTATTTTCTTTATTTAATAATTTTTGCAGTCCCGATAGAAATTTGGCTACAAGCTCTTCTTTTTCTTTTTCATCTTTTGGTTTAGTTATTGGAATGCCTGCCATTCCATCAAGTGAATGTTCTAATCTGTTTTTCTGATCTTCGGTTAAATCTTTTATCGGTTGATCCACCCAATCTTCGTAAGGATAAGGAAGTTTTAAATATTCATCCGGATTAAGCGATGTTATTTGTTTATCTCTATCTGCAAATTCTTTTATCGATTTCATTTTTTCAGGTTTCATTTTTTACCTCCGGAGGAAAAGTAGTAGCAACTTCCGCCCAGGTTTTTCCGGTTTTCATGTGAGGTGCCGACCAGCTTACTCCAAAATTTAAAGCTTCTTTTATTCTTTTTTCTAATTTCCCACCTTTAACATTTGCTTCATCTTCCCATCGCACACTGTGATACGTAAAGTATTTGGCAAACAAATGCATCATTCTTGTTATGGGGAAGTATAACAAGAAAAGTGAGATCAGAATAATGTGAATGATGAATAAAGTATCTGGAATAGTAGCAAAATTGAACGTTAATAGATTCTTTGCATAAAGCTTACTAAGAGTGAAAGATGGATTAGAGAATAATAGTGTGAGTGAAACACTTATGACCAGAACCAAAATAAAAAACAGATTAATGAAGTCTATCGGAGCATTGTAAAATTTAAATTTTTCATCCGTTGATCTCTGAATAATCAAACCTATACATCCGACAAAGGTTAATGCAAGACCAACATATCCGCATATATTAGTAACAAACGAAAGAATATTACTAAAAGTGTTTTGAGTGTTATATAAATTTATAACAGAAGTAATATCAAGTATGGCTGAAGCAAAGATCAGGAAGAAAGTACCTACTACCAGATACAGACCAAGATGAAAGGGGAAAGAAAAAAACCAAAGCTTTTTATTGTTATGGTAAACTCCCTTTAGAAAAAATATTTCTTCGAACATTACCCAAAGTTCTGCGACATGATTTTTCTTTATCTTCTTTTTCCACCAGCCCTCCTCTTCATAATAGGAGCCTCCATATTTATTTCGATCTGTTTCATGTGCAACGGGATATAATTCCCACCGAACATGAACCGGTGTAGAAGCGTATTTTACAATTTTGGAAATAATTAAGATAATGAACAGTAAAACTGCGAGATAAGTAAACAAATAAAGTATGATCATATTACTATCCCCTGATAGAACTATATGTACAAATGAAATACTGTTTTTTACAGTTTCTTAAATCAATAAAAAAGCATTGCAAAACAGCTGTGCAATCTTTTTATAATATTGCAATCGGAGATAAAATATATAGATAGGAAAATAAAATCAAAGTTAAATGATTTACTGTGTCCGAAATGTGGTTATAAAAATCCGATAAAATTCCGACCTGAATTATAATATCAGGTATATTATCCGAGATGAATTAATCTTCAATAATATTTAACCTGGTATCTGGTCAATGAAGATAAAAGTTTACCCTTTGCAATCGGAAAGATTGTCTCTGAAAATGGGAGCTCTAAATTCGAATCACAAATATATATCGCCGGGTTAACCAGGTCCCCATACTTTTCAATTAGTCTAATTCCAACCTCGGTCGGGGACGAATAATTTTTATTACAAGGTACCTGAGTAATTAATTTTGTTTTTAATGACCGTACAGGTGCTTTTTTCGATTCAAAGAAATAACAAGAATATTCGATTAACAGAAGTTGTGCATTATTATAATCACGAACTATAAAATAACCCTGATCCCTGTATGATGGCATTGGTTCAATAGACTCTATACGAAGATTACTTTGAACAAACTCGTAAATTGCATACCCCTCTGTCATTGTTGCCTCAACATGCGGTTTTGCCCACCGGATTATTTCAACTGTTTCAGGATCATCCTGTGATTCATTGTTATTATTCTCATTATTACCTTCAGTATTATCCGGGAACAATGTCATTATTTTCTTAGAATCTGTGGACTTTGTAAGAGATGATTTGGACAGATATGTGTTCAAAAAGCGATCTATCTGGTTTAACTCTGTAAATGCCGGATATAATTTGTTCTTACGAAATTGTTTCCTAAAAGCTTTTAGTATCGCAAGGATTTTATACTGATTATATTCAATATCCTCTATTGGAGGTAAGAAATAGTCTATGTTTAATGTAAACATTAAATTGCCCTCTAAAATGTAAATTGCAATTTTCAATAAATATACCACCGCATTCTTTATTTTTTTAGGATAAATGAATAATAAAAAGTATGAATTTTTATCAAAATGGGAATGTATTATGATTTTGAAGCAAATCTTTAAAAATTTGGATAGAGAATATTCGCCAGATTCGTTATTAAAAATAATTTAAAACAGCTAGGATTTAATAATCAAATTATTTGAAACTGACTTTTAAACAAAAAATCCCGATTACATAACCGGGATTCATTTGCTCCGCGTGTAGGATTCGAACCTACAACCCTTCGGTTAACAGCCGAATGCTCTACCGTTGAGCTAACGCGGAATTATTTAAAAAAAGGAAGATAAAAATAGGTACTCATCCCTGTTTTGTCAAGTGATCACTTATTCTTATTTTCTAAAGACTCAACATGATTCACTTCAATTAATTTAAATAGATACTGACTTAAGTATCTATCAAATGCTATTCATTTGTATATTAAAACTTTTGGAACTGGAATATGAAGCGCCTAGAAACGTTAAAATTGTCGTCGACCTAACTTAATATAAAGAAATATGGTTTAAGTTTCCTTCCATTTTTGCCCTTCGTGGAAATTTTTACTGGTAGATTTTACCTTTTGAACTAAGAAAACAAGATTTATTTTTTAATAATAGTCTTAATTCAATACTTTTTTTATCCCAAATTGTTTTAAAACGACTTACCTGTCATGTTCTAACACATCGTGACGTCTTGATATAATTCATTTTTTAAAAAATATATTGGTGGCATATAAGTTGTCAAAATCAGTTAAAAGATTTTGCCATACTCAACTCAACCACCATCAGAAAGGCCGGCTGTTCATTTAGTCGGCTTTTTTGTTTTAAACTTTTTGAAATAAATATTTTCTGAAATGAACTTTCTCAGATGTAATTAATAGAAATAAAAAATGCCCGGTAAAAACCAGGCATTCAATATTTAAAAAAGCTGAGAATAATATTTTAAGAAGACCTAATAAATGATTCGGGTAATCTTCTTGCAACTGAAATAAAAAACCCGAAGACCATTATTACAACTCCAATCCATACCAAGCTAATAAAAGGCTTAATACTGGCAGTGACTGTTAAAACTTCTTTTGGCTGAGTTTGTATGGTTTCCCCAGTTATTTTTGATACCACAAATTCCGCCTTCTGGGATTGCGGATCAATTTTATGAACTTCAATTTTCAGATTTGCTTCTTTTACTTCAGCAGCTGTGTATACAAACTGGTTAGACTCCCTTTTAATCGTTGGTGCTATATTATAATCTTTACCATCATATGTAACTGTAAGCTTTGTTCCCATTGTTATATCACCGCCGGACATCATCTTTGATATATCCGGTTTCATAAATTCATTGTATTTAATCTTTGCTTTTCCAAATTCAAATTCATTCCCGATCTGTACAGAAATCTGTTTACCATTGCTTTCGTTCGAAGTGCCATCTTCATAACCAAGAGGGGAGAAATAAATATCCTTTGTAGGAAGAGTAAGAATTGCAGGCACTCTCATCAGACTATTATTAAAATCACTGATGTACATAACAGGTTTAACTTTGTACTCTGTATTGCCTTTTTTTACATCAATATTGAATTCGTACTTCGTATTGTTTTCAATCGGATAGATATCGGTAAAAGTCATTTCATAACCGAATGCACTTTGTGTCTGATCTTTTACTAAATCAATATCTTTTTCCTGGGTGAAAACCGCAGAACCTATAACTCCTAGTATAAAAACAGAGATACCTATGTGCGCAACATAAGCCCCAAGCATTTTCTTATTGCCTCTAATAATCTTGTATGCAATCTCTGAATTTACAACAAGTGCAAAAGTAGTTGAAAAAGTTAAAAGGATAATCATCAACTGAGTAATTCCACCAAACAGAATAATCAGTACAGATATTAAAATTGAAACACCTAATAATGGAAGCAATTTTTTAATAAAATCTTTCTTTCCTGTATCTCTCCATTTTATTATTAAACTTATCCCATTTAGCAGACCGATGATTATTGCAATTGGGAGATTCATTTCATTATAGAAAAATGTATCTACAGAATGTCCAAATAGTGGGGCCGAAGTTCCTACAATAACTATTATGGCTGCAGCAATTAAAACTATAGAAGCAGTAAACAGCGCGAGTTCGCGCGAAATTAAACCTTCTTCTGATTGCGCTGGGTCAGACAGATATTTCCATCTGTAAATAATAGAACCCGCACCAATGAGAATAAAAGTTCCGATAAAAAAGAACAGGAACAGATAGACGATCATTCCGGGATCAACAAAAGAATGAACAGACGCATCTCCGAGAACACCGCTTCTTGTAAGGAAGGTACTGTAAAGAACCAGCACATAAGTAAGAATACACAAAATCAGATTTGTCTTTACAAACTTTCCAATACCACCCTTGGCTTGAGTTTTATGTTGAACCAATAAAGTATGGATACCGGCAACTCCGACAAGCCAGGGAATAAAACTGGAGTTTTCAACAGGATCCCAGGCCCAGTAACCACCCCAGCCAAGCATTTCATAAGCCCAGTAACCGCCAAGCATAATTCCCAAACCAAGAATTCCCATTCCTGCAAGTAGCCACGGGAACGCTTGTCTCACCCAGTCCTTATAATCATTCTTCATCAGTGCAGCAATTGCAAATGAAAACGGAACAGTCGCCATTGAAAATCCGGTAAACAAAATAGGCGGATGAATCTGCATCCAGAAATTCAACAACTGAGGATTTAAGCCTCTTCCATCAACGATAAACTGGTTTATTGTTATACCGGAATTTGCCAGAAGATTTCTGAGATCTGAGTTGACCTGTATAAAACTATTTCCACTGCCCTGATCAGTGAAAAGGAAAGATTGAATGAAAGGTAAATTAAAGTACTTTGCATTTATTGCCTTCAGCTCGATAAACATCGGGCTTGCCCAGATAAACTCAAAAGGATTCTTAAACCATGGCGATACCATTATAAGAAGGAAAGTAGTTGCAAGTGTAAATATCGTCATTACTCTTTGTTCGAGATCACCTCTTTTTGATGAATATGATTGCAGGAAAATTCCGATTATAGAAGTAAGCAACAACCATAACATGAAACTTCCTTCCTGTCCTCCCCAAAACGAGGCGAGTAGAAAACCGGTTTTTAGTGAATTGTTACTATAGCTAAATACGTACTTGTATTCATACTGATGTGTAAGTAATGCATACCATAACAGTGTTGATGCAACAATAACAAGCATTGCCATACCATGATATGCAATGCGTGCATAATTAATGGCATTTTTATAACCCCTGAAGCTCAGGTAGTACATCACCATCGACATTAAACTAAAAGCCAATGCGGCTACCAATACAATCGTGCCTATCATAATAGTATTCCTGGTTTAAAAAATAATTTCAGTGAATTCTAAAAATCACAAACCTGAAGTCTGAACCTGCTGGTTTTCGTATTTACTCGGACATTTTGTGAGGATGTCTTTTGCATGGAAGTAATCGCCGGTATACGTACCTGTAACAACTACACTTGTTGCAGTTTCAAAATTGTTCGGCATAGTTCCGTCATAAATAACTTTCATCTCGTTGCCTTTTTCATCCATCAGATAGAAGGAAAAAGTTTTATTCGCTTTATCAATATGGTAACTTTTAGTCTTCACCCAGCTACCTGTTGCTTTAACTGTTTTTGTTGTATTCATTACCTGAGAAAAATCATCCTGGTACTGAATATTGCTTTGGGTAAAGAGATATATCATTATACCGAGAAAGACAACAATGATAAATCCCCCGAATATATATTTGTTTTTCATTTCTGAACTCCATCTTTTAATTCTTTTTCAACATTTTTTATTCTCTTATCAAGACTGAATAAGTAAAAGAATATACCTGCCCACACAATTAGAACTATGATCATTACAATGTAAATGGCATTATTCGATAAGAAACTTTCCAATTTTTTAACCTCTTATTAATTTCTTGTCTAGTTTATCACGATAAATTATTGATTTATAACTTAATCTCCACATCCAGAAGTAAAGAATAGTAAACCCGATTAACGATAGAAAGAAAATCAAGAACATACTCGAATTCATTTTAAAATTCACAACCGGTCCTGCATTTGTATCATCTGCAGATCCGGGATGCAAACCCTTCATTATCCTTGGCATTATAAAAATAAAAAACGGTACAGTAACAAACGCAATCAATGAATAAACTGAAGAAAGCGTTGCCCTTTTTTCCTCCGATTCAATTGAAGAACGAAGTGCGAACAAAGCGCCGTAAATCAGAAGAAGTGCAAAAATACTTGTTTGTCTCGGATCCCAGCTCCAGAAAGAACCCCAGGCAAATTTTGCCCAGACAGCTCCGGTAACTGTTGCAAGAATACAGAATACCATTCCAAGTTGTGCGGAACTATAAGCCTTTGCATCGTCATCTAGATTCTTTCTCCTCAGGTATTTAAAACTATAAACTGTTGATACCAGAAATGCGACCACAGTAAGCCATGCTGTAGGAACATGAAAGAAAATAATTTTAGCGTTTTCTTCTAATCCCGGAATGAGTGGAAACTCATACCAAGCACGTGGATTCTCAACAATGGGAAATGCAATTCCAGCCACAGAGACGAAAGCTATAAGTAAAAATAAAACTATTTTCCAGGTTATTTTAAACAATGATTAAACTCCTGAATTAACTAATCTTTCCAAATAAAATCGAACAATAGATAAGAAACTGTCAACATTATTACGTCGTAACTAACAACAATTGCCAACTCATACTTGGCTTGTTCAATACTTGTGCCATCGAGCGCAAACAAAGTTAATTGAACAGATGTAAGAATCAAAGGCAATAATATTGGAAATGAGAGTACCGGATATAACGTGCCCTTTGCACCAGCTTTTGCGATAATTGCAGCAATAATCGTAGAAGAAATGGCAAGCCCGAAATTGCCCAGAACAAAGGATAAAATAAACAAAGAAAAATTCCTGATAATAAACGTTTCAAACAATGCTGAATACAATAATGCAATTATTGTATTCATACAAAAAACAAGGATAATATTAAATATAAGCTTGCCCGAAAAAACCGTTGATGGGGCACTTAAAAGCTGTAGAGTTAAGGATGTTCCTCTTTCTTCTTCCGAAACAAAAGCACGCGAAAGCCCCGACATCGCCGTGAAGAATATAACTACCCAGAATAAACCTCCGGTCAGACTTTCAGAAACTTTTTCCTGTCCGACTGCAAACATTATTATACTTATTGCAACGATGATAAACATTGCCAGTGAATTAATTGCGTACCGCGTTCTTAATTCCGAATGATAATCTTTTAAGAATAAACTAAAGGATTTAGATTTCATAAACTTCTATAACTGAATACACATAGAAATTAATTTTTATACTTATCAAGATGAATTACATCGCTACATAAATCAAGATCTGTTGATTCGTTAGATGCAATAATTACTATATTGTTTTCACCTTCTTCTCTTATAATTCTATAAACAGAGTTTTTTCCTTCGACATCCAGATTAGATGTCGGTTCATCCAGTATCAGCAATTCAGGATTATGCATTAAAGCGAAAATAAATTTCATTCTTTGTTTCATACCTGAGGAGTACGTTTTAAGCAAATCATCTTTTCTGTTAAACAAAAGAAAATGTTCCAGCAGGCTTTCAACTCTTTCTTTTTCAAACCTAATACCTCTGATACGTGCAAAGTAATTTAAATTTTCCCACGCTGAGAATTCCTCATACAAAACAAGATAAGGAGAAACAAACCCTATATGATTATGAAGCTTCTCGGGAATAATATCTTTATTCTGATTTTTATGTTCTATTTTTCCCCTAGAAGGTGATAACAAGCCAGCTACTATTTTTATAAGCGTAGATTTCCCGGAACCATTAGGGCCTGAAACGCCGAATATTCCATTTCCTTTATGATAAAAACTTATCCCCTCAAATATTAATCTTCTGCCAAAAGTTTTTGTTACTTCTTTTGCTTTTACAATATAGTTACTCATTTGTTTGTAATTTCAGGCTGTTTCCAGAAATAATTGAATGTATAAAAATAAGATTTAATTTAATAAGATTCGTGAGAATGAAATTGGATGCGGATATAAAAAGGTTCAGTTAAATACTACAAATTTTCCTTTTATTATATCGTCTCCCTTTTTGACTACGACTATATACACGCCAGAGGAGAGTCTTTTGCCGTTTTGGTCTTTTCCAGCCAGTTCAACTCCAAAGTAAGTATTTAGCCCCTTTACCACTGAGTTTACAGTCTCTTCCGATGAGAATACCTGCTTCATACCTATAGTATAAATGTTAACGTTTACTTCCTCCCCGGGTTTTCCATCGAATGCAAATATAATATTGGATTGTGTGCTGTTATAATAGGGATTAGGAAAAACGAACAGATCATTTTCATTCACAATATTTTGCTTCATTGAGTCTGCTCTTACAATAACATTATTAAGAATTTCAGATACAGACCAGAAAGCTGGATCATCAGCTTCAAATGTTGAAGAATAATCTTCGGTTAAAAGTCTTTCTCCACTTAAAGATTTCCCGTAAAGCGTATATTTAGTATCAAAGGGAAGTGTAGAATAATTTACAGCACTGTAAACATCACCATTTGAAATTATTGCAACCAGAGAATCATTGTTTGAAGTATTGACAAATGGAAGAAAAATGTGAGAAGCTGCTGTGCTGGATAGATCCACTATCGAGGAGGCCTGTGAGAACTGAATTGCGGACATAATTTTTACAAGTGGATAATGAACTGCTTCTTCAAAATATTGTCCGGGAACTGCACGGTAATTTGTAAAATACATCCAGGTTCCATACTTATTAAATTCCCCAGTAAACGATGATTTATACTCAACAATCGCCGAGCTTATTGCATACATCGCTCTTAGAGTGGGCATTAATTCCCACTGACGTTTAATAATATCATAACCAAATCTTTTCTGAAGGAATATATTCCATGTTGCAGAGCTGTATCCATCGGTTGAAGATAGCGGGGTTTC
>JAJDNK010000057.1 GCA_022340715.1 bacterium BMS3Abin03
GGTAATAGATCATGATGGAATAAATAATTTTTTAGAGGAACTTAATTATCCTCTTTATTTCATGGACTTTGAAACATTTCAGCCTGCTGTTCCTCTTTTTGATAATTCAAAACCTTACCAACAAATTCCATTTCAATATTCTATTCATTTTAAAGAAAACAAAAACGGAGGGCTTCAGCACTTTGAGTTTATTGCTGATAGCGGAATTGAACCGAGAATCAAATTTATACAAGGATTACTAAAAGATACTAACCACAAGGGGGGAGACATCATAGTTTATAATAAGTCGTTTGAAATTACAAGACTTAAGGAAATTGCCAGGGATTTTCCACATTATGCAGATGATATCGAAAAGCTGATTTTACGAATCAAAGATCTTATGATTCCTTTCCAGAGAAAATATTATTATGCGCCGGAAATGAAAGGCTCATATTCGATAAAAGCAGTACTACCGGCTCTACTTCCGGAATTAAGTTACGATAAACTTGTAATTAATGAAGGCGGTCTGGCTTCAATTGCTTATGAAAGTTTACAATCGGAAACTGATCTTATGAGAATGGCTGAAATCAAAGAACAGCTTCTTGAATATTGTAAGCTCGATACATTGGCAATGGTTGAGATTTTGAAGAAACTGGAGAATCTATGAGAAATATACTTTTAATGGTTCTTTTTTTGTTGTATTCTGCTCTGATTTTTTGTCAATCTGGAGATACGATAAAAGTAATGACGTTTAATATCCGATGTCAGAGTGGTGAAAAAGCAGATGATATAAATTACTGGGGCGGCAGGAAATATTTGGTTGCAGAGCTCATCGATAAATATAATCCTGATATAATCGGGATGCAGGAAGTAGAGAAACGGCAGATAGATGATCTGGAGGTTTTGCTTGAAGAATATAGCTGGGTCGGTGTTGGAAGAGATGACGGAGAGGAAGCCGGAGAGTTTTCACCAATATTCTTTAACAATTCTAAATTTGATGTTGAATGGGATTCTACATTCTGGCTTTCACCAACTCCTAAAATACCTTCCAATGGATGGGACGCGAATCTTAACAGAATAGTTACGTATGCCTTAATAAAAAATAAAGCTGATAAAAACGAATTTTATTTTCTTAATACGCACTTCGATCATCAGGGCGATACTGCAAGAGTAGAAAGCGCAAAACTGCTTGTTCAAAAGGTGCGAGAACTTCCAAATTACTATCCTGTTATAATAACAGGTGATTTTAATTGTACATTAGATTCTGATCCATACAAAGTTATTACAGAAGATACAACTTCGACCGGAAGTCCCTTATTATTTGATGCTCAGTATATTTCTGCCACGCCTCATTTTGGAGGAATGAATTCATTTAACGGGTTTGGAAAAATAGAAGAACCGGATAGAAAGATAGATTTCATTTTTATTAATGATAAAGTCTCGGTTTTCACTCACGGTATAATTACAGATAAGATTAATGGATTATATCCTTCTGATCATTTTCCTGTTTTAGCTGTGGTTCTAATTCACTGAATTGATTATATCACCCCTCAATCCCCTCCTCAGGGAGGAGGGGAAAGCGAAGTTATTTTTAATTTTTTTTCCAATCAGGAATTCTTCCCGGTGTCCAGGGTGCTCCGTATTGTTCCATCTGCTTTTCAAGATTTTTAACATCAACTTCAAGTAGTTGTTTTACATGAGCTAGTATTGGTTCGAATAAATCAGAAGCGGCTTGCAAATTTGCTCTCTGCGTTTCAGTCGGTGCAGATGTAGTTTGCCAGATGCCCCAGGCTATTTCATTCAGTCGGTCGTAAATAGTAGGTGGGGTCGGTTCGTTTCTTTTTGAAATTGTTTCATCCCGGTAAAGATGCTGTAGAATATCTTCGGTTTCAGTTTTAATTCGCAATGCCTCATCAGTCATACTTTGTGGTGCTTCAGGAGTCTGTCTGATAGCGCTGATTAATACATCCATTTTATCTTTAAGATCTCTGGTTGCATTTAGGGCGCCTTCAACTGCACGATTGAATTCATAAACTTTCTGACCAAAAGCCACCAGAGCTGCTCTGTCTTCAGCGGGAAGTGTTGTGTTGTGAAGAACCTTTGCTTCGAATTCCTGTGGTCCAGCAATCTCTTTGAAATTACCATCGTCATACATAAATATCTTAACAGAATATTTCCCGGGCATTACAGGTATTCCACTTGCATCTTTATCAGTGGCTTTCTTTACGGGATTAGTCGATGGATAACGTAAGTCCCATGTAATTCGGTTAATTCCCGGTTTAACATTTTCTCTCAAGTTTCTTACAACATTTCCATTTTTATCATAAATTGTGAAAACAAAAAAAGGCTTTTCTTCCCGATCTTCTGATCTTAATTCTGCCCAGGAAGGATAGTAGGTCGGTTTGTTTTCTTTAGTGAGCTTCTTTTCTTCTTCCTGTCGTTTTTCTTTTTTTGTTTTAGGCGCTTCTTTGATGTAGTAAGTAAAAGTTGCACCAAATGGTGGATTATCCGCTTTGAAGAATGAAGTTCCGACGCTACCGAAAGTTGCACTTCTTTTTACGAACATTAATGCATCCTTTACAGGGAAGAGTGTATAATCCTGTTCATTAAGACTTTTTTCAGTTAACTCTCTTAAGGGTATATAATTATCCAGTATGTAGAATCCTCTTCCAAAGGTTGCAAGTACAAGATCGTTTTCTCTTCTTTGAATATCCAGATCACGAACTGCAATTGTTGGTAAGCCTCCTTTAAGTTGAATCCATTTCTTTCCGCCATCGATAGTAAAGTATACACCGTACTCAGTTCCGCAGAAAAGCAAATCTGGCTTTACGTGATCCTGAATTATTGAATAGACAACGTGGGGCTCTTTAAGATTACCTGAAATTGATTGCCAGGATTTTCCCCGATCATGGCTAACTAAAATATAAGGTTTATAATCTGATTGCTTGTGATTGTCAAAAGTCGCAAATACTGTATTGGGATCATGAAGTGAAGCGTAAAGACAGCTCACATAAGTTGTCTCGGGTACACCGGGAAACGTTTCGATCTTTCTCCAGTTTTTTCCACCATCTTCAGTAACCTGTACTAAACCGTCATCTGTTCCAACATAAATTAATCCTTCAACTAAAGGCGATTCTGTTAGTGAAACAATGTTACCATAAAAAGATGTTGAGGCATTTTTAGCAACCGCATCCACACTCCAGATTTTTCCCATCACCTTAAGTTTGTTTCTATCAATTTGTCGTGTGAGATCGGGACTTATTTCCTTCCAGCTATCACCCCGGTCATCGCTTCTGAAAAGTTTATTTGCAGCAATATATAATCTAGTATGGCTGTGAGGGCTAATTAATAGTGGTGTATCCCAGTTCCATCTGAATGGTTCTTCATCTTTTCCTTCCTGCGGTTTTATAGAAATTAATTCACCGCTTTTCTTATCATATCTTGCAACTCCGCCATATTGATATTCACAATAAACAATATTTGGATCAACAGGATCGACTTGAGACTCATAACCATCACCGCCAATAGTTGGAACCCAATCAGCATTAACAATTCCTTCTTCATTTATTGTTTGAGAGGGAGCACCCATACTGTTGTTATCCTGTGTACCGCCGTAAACCCAGTAGAATGGTTCAGAATTATCAACAGTAACCCTGTAAAACTGAGTAATCGGCAAATTATCTTTGAATAACCATGAAGCACCGCCATCGAACGTTTCGTAAATGCCTCCATCACCGCCAATTAAAAAGTGATCGGGATTATCAGGATTTATCCATAATGCATGATCATCCACGTGCCGGGCTTTGTTACCCAGCGGCTTAAATGTTTTTCCGCCGTCTGTTGATACTGCAGTCCGTGTATCGAGGGAATAAATTTTATCAATGTCTTTCGGATCGCAGAAGATCTCGTTATAATATTGAGCGCTTACCGTTTTATAATCATTAGTCTTTTCCCATGAAGCTCCGCGGTTTGTTGATTTATAAAATCCTCCGTTTTCTTTTGCTTCGATTATAGCAAAAACATAGTCAGGATTAACCGGTGAAATTGCTAATCCGATTCTTCCGAGATCACCTTTCGGTAAACCTGACTCCAGTTTGTTCCAGGTTTTACCTGCATCCGTAGATTTATAAATTGCACCTTCAGGACCGCCATCAAGTAAAACCCAAACGTGTCTCCTTCTCTGGTAAGATGAAGCATAAAGTATGTCTGGATTTCGCGGATCCATTACAACATCGTTTACTCCTGTGTTTTCGCTTATGTAAAGAACCGAATCCCATTTAGTGCCGTAATCGGTTGATTTATAAAGACCCCGCTGTCCACCCGGTCCCCATAAGGGTCCCTGAGCTGCAACATAAATTACTTTTGAATCACGAGGATCAACTAAAATTTTTCCGATATGTTCGGAAGTTTTAAGACCGATGTTTTTAAAGCTTTTCCCTCCATCTTCTGATCTGTAAATTCCATCTCCCCACGAAACACTTCTCTGGCTGTTATTTTCACCTGTTCCTATATACACTACATTTGAATTATTGGGATCAAGAGTAACACAACCAATTGAGAACGATCCGTAATTGTCAAATACTGGTTCCCAGGTTGTTCCCGAGTTGGTTGTTTTCCATACATTACCGCAGGCAACAGCCACGTAAAACTCGTGAATGTTATTTGGATTAACTGCAAAATCGGTAACTCTGCCGGAAGTAGCTGCAGGTCCGATCAACCGGAATTTTAATCCGTTGAATGTTGCAGAAATGTATGGAGATTTTTCCTTCTCATTGTCTTCATCTTTGTCCTTTGCAATGATTGAAGATGAAAGTATGAAAACAGAAAGTAATAGAAGTGGTAATTGCTTAGCCATTTTTATACCTGAATTTTATTGAAATGATATTCTGCTGATAATTTTTATGGGGAAATGATTTTGGAATGTGCCTAAAAAAATCATATTAAAAGTTAGGAAATCAGTGATTCTAATCCAATAATGATTTGATAAGTGGTATTGAAAAGCTATTGCAAAAATATCTCTAACAAAGTTTATTTAAATAATGCGTAATTTTTGATTAGTGTAATTGAAATTCTAATATATATGTTTACCAATTGAGGTTACAATGCAAATTAAAGATTCAACATTCTTGGTTACCGGCGGAAGCCTGGGAATCGGAAAAGCCACTGCGAAAATGATAGTTGAAAAAGGAGGCAAAGTTGCTATAACAGGAAGAAATGAACTCAGGTTAAAGAAAGCTGCAGAGGAGATCAGTGCTTTTCCTATCAATGCCGATGTTGCCAAACCAGAAGATATTAAGAAGGCTTTTGAATTATTTCTGAAAGAATTTGGAAAGCTTGATTGTCTAATAAACAATGCAGGAATAGGTGGTGGTTGGAATGAAGTAACGGAATTAAAACTTGAAGATTTTCAGAAAGTTTATGCAGTTAATGTTTTTGGTGCTGCAATGATGACTAAAGAAGCCGCAAAACTTTTTAAAAAACAAAATTACGGACATATAATAAATATTGCTTCTACTGCCGCAATCAAAGGCTATGCAAATGGAACGGTCTACTCATCATCTAAATTTGCTTTGCGGGGAATGACGGAATGTTGGAGAGCGGAATTAAGAAAATATAATGTTAGAGTTATTCTAGTAAATCCAAGTGAAGTTAAAACTGCTTTCGGTGATCCTGATGGAAAAGAGAAAGAGGAAGTTCCGAATAAATTGCGCGGAGTTGAAATCGCTCACACTATAGTTTCTGCACTTGAGATGGACAACAGAGGATTTATTCCCGAAGTAACAATCTGGGCAACAAATCCTTTTTAATTATGAAGGAAGAAAAAAATATTCCCAAATGGCTTGAATGGGCAAGGGAAATCCAGGAATTATCTCAAACAGGATTGGCATTTGCATTAACCAAATATGAGAAAGCAAGGTATACACGTCAGCTTGAAATAGTTTCCGAAATAATTGCGAAGCATACTACACTTGAAAGAGATTCTATTAAAAAAGAAATGATGGCTCTGCCCGGTTATGCTACACCAAAGGTCGATGTGCGAGCAGCAGTGATAAAAGATAATGAAATACTTTTGGTTCAGGAAAGTACAGATAAAAGATGGGCTATGCCCGGCGGTTGGGCAGATGTTGGCAATCTTCCTTCAGAAGTGGCCATTAGGGAAACCAAGGAAGAGAGTGGTTATGATGTAATACCAACAAAGGTTGTGGGAGTATTTGATGCAAACAGACAGGGCGAACAGCTTGAGTTTTTTCATGCATTCAAAATTATTTTTCTGTGTGATTTAATTGGAGGCGAAGCAAAAACCAGCGATGAAACAATAGATGTAAACTTTTTCAGTTTTAATGAGCTGCCACCATTTTCACAAAACAGAACAAATGAGAAACATATAAAGGAAATCGTTTCGCATCTGAAAAATCCGCAAAGACAAGCTTATTTCGATTAAACAAAATTTATTCGTGAATTCATGGCAGAAAGGTTAAGCCAAGAATTCACTAATTAGAAACGAATAAACTGTTTAGTAGATAACATCCCCAACAGCTTTTTTCAATTGATAAGAACTCAGGATGCTTCTGTAAAGATCCTGCAGGTAAAATAATCTTGCCTGTGCAAGAGATGTTTCGGCATCTAACAAATCAAGATTGGTTCCAACACCATTTTTGTAACGGGCAATTGCCCGTTGCACTGTCTCTTTGGCAAAGTTAACCTGCGTTAATGTAGACTCAAGCTTATCAAGATTAGAATTTAAACCTGATTGAGCCTGCTGAATTTCAGACACAATATTTCTTTTTAAGGTAACTATATTCAAGTTGGCTGCATTGCTGTTTGCCTTTAATTCGCTCTCTTTGTTTTTCGTTAAGAATCCGTTAAAAATCGGAACATTTAATGAAATACCTGCAAGCCAGTTTCCTCTTAACACATTAAGATTCGGTTCATAGCCGTTTTTTATTCCATAACTCAAAATTGCATTAAGACTCGGCATATCATCAAGACTTGCAAGATTCTCCTGCAAATGAGAAGTGTTCAGTTCGTCTTCTGCAAGTTTTAATTCAGGTCTTTTCTGAAATGCAACATTTATTAATGAATCAGGATTTGCAGATAATTCAGGAACGGAGAATTCTCCTTTGATGTTGATAGTAGTATCCTGTGGAACCCCGAGTAGTTGATTTAATATAATTTTTTGTTGATTAAGCCTGTTAAGCAGTTCGATTTTTTCACTTTGTGCCTGTGAAATTCTTACCTGTGTACTTAGAGCATCATAATCAGTTGCCGAGCCGCTTTGTATTCTTTTATTTGTAACACTAAGATGTTCATTCAATGCTGCAATTTGTGTGTCTTTAACAGCAATGCTTTTGTGTAGAAATAGTATTGAATAGAATGATTGTAAAGTCTGGTAAGAGAGATTTGACTTAACAAAATTCACATTATCGAAAGCTGATTCCTTGTAAGATTTCATCAGGTCTACAGATGCATCTCTTTTGCCAAAATCGTAAAGTTGTTGATTTAAAATCAAATTAAAGTTATAATTGTTTGCCGGTGCAAGCTCGATGGTATTGCCACCGAAGCTGAAAGAGGGAATAGGTCCTATTCTTGAATACCTTGCCTCTCCGAGGATATTCGGATAGTAATAACTTTTCTGCTGTTCGATCATATAATCGGCAGCTTTAATTTTTTCCTGTTGCTGCTTGATCAAAGGGTAATTATTAATTGTGAGTTCTATTGCGCGGTTTAATGTTAATGAATCGTTTGTGGTAGTTTGAGCAAAATTCAGATCAGGCATAAGGAATAATAAAGTAAGTAAAAATACTTTCCAATGATTTATAAATATAATCGTCATAAGATTTCCTGTTTTCATAATTATTCTGCGATTTCAATTTTCTGTCCGTTTTTCTTTTTGTGAAATTTCAGAAAAACAAGCGGTATTAATATTAAAAGCGTTAGCATAGCTCCGGCAAAAAAATCATCGTCTATTCCCTGAACAAAAGCCTGCGCTGAAATATTCTGAATAATTAATCCTTTTGCTTTCATCATCAACTCGTTACCGGAACCACCAACAGAATTCTGTATAAAACTTCTTAAACCGTACACAACATGTTTAAAAGCAGTAGAAGATTGATCTGCTGCCTGACTGAACATGGCTGTATGGAATATTATTCTTCTCGTTAAAAGAGTTCCAAGAATCGCTACTCCAAAGCTCCCACCTACCTGTCGTATTGTATTGAACATTCCTGTAGCCTGTGCCATCTTTTCTCTCGGGATATCATTAATTGCAATCGTGCTTAATGGGATAAACATAAATCCCAGACCAAATCCCCGGATTATTAAAGGAAGCATTATTGAACCGTATTCTGTGTTGAGCGATAAATCTTTGTACAAATACATGCTTAAAAATGTAAGTACAATTCCGATTGTAATGGGAATTTTAGGATTTAATTTGTCCGTCATCCATCCTGCAACCGGGGACATTATTGCCTGGATAATTCCAACAGGGAAAAAGACAAGCCCTGCCTGAAGTGCAGTGTAGCCTAAAGAGTTTTGCAGGAAAAGCGGAAGTAGAAAAGCATTCCCGAAAAATGCCAAACCAAAGATAAACAACATTATATTTGCCAGGCCAAAGTTTCGATTCTTTAGTATCCTGAGATCGAGAATGGGGTGTTTCGCCGTCAGTTCGGTTGTGATAAATATTATAAAACTTACAAATGAGATTGCAAAGCATGTGAGGATGAAATTTGAAGTCCACCCGCCTGTATTCCATGCTGCATTTCCATCCGAGAGAGCTAATAAAAGGAAGACTAAGAACAAAGTCATGGAAATAAATCCTATCAGATCAAATGAACGGGCACTTTCAGTCTTGTACTCTCTCAAAATTATTAACGTGGTTATCATTGCAAAGATTCCAATTGGTACATTCACATCGAAGATTGCATGCCAGCTAAATGAGTCTATCAGATAACCTCCGAGCATTGGACCTAAAGAAATTGAGGAGGAAGCAGCGACACCCCAGAATCCTAAAGCCATACCTCTTTTTTCCGGTGGAAATTCATGAGTAACAATTGCCATTCCTACAGGCATAATAAATCCTGCACCTGCTCCCTGCAATACCCTGAACATAATCAGCATGTTTTCATTTGCTGAAAGGCTGCACAAAAACGATCCGAAGGTGAAAAGAAAAAGACCCAGTAAATAACTTCGTTTGTGTCCCCAGTGATCTGCGATCCATCCCGATGAAGGAAGTACCACTGCAAAAACAAGAAGATAAGCAGTTAATACCCATTCAATTTTATCCACGCTTGTACCGAAAGCAGCCATCATTTTAGGAAGGCCAACATTAACTATAGTAATATCGAGCACTGCCATGAAGGTACCGATCATAATATTTGCCAGGACAAACCAACGGTAAGAAGGATGATCCTGCAAACGGGATAATTCACCATTACTGCTGTTGCCAAAAATTCCAGCCATTATTTATCAACCTTGATTTTAACTTCAACAGACATTCCGGGTAGTAGCTTGATTGCATCATCAGAGTTTTGCTTCTTTGTTTGTACCGAGTGAATCGAAATTGTTACGGGAATTCTTTGTGTGATTTTTGTAAAATTCCCTGCGGCATTTGATGGTGGAATTAAGGCGAATTGTGAAGCGGTGTTTGTACCAATTCTGATAACCTTTCCTTCAAAAACATGATCCGGATATGAATCAACATCAATTTCAACATCTTCACCTTTTTTAATTGAGGCAAGATCAGTTTCCTGCAAATCTGCAGTTACCCATAAACTATCAAGGTTGTAAATTGCAAAGATCGGCTGTCCCGGCTGAACGATATCACCTTCAAGCATCCATCTTTTTGCTACAACACCGTTCATTGGAGAATAAATCTTTGTATTCTGAAGTTGTGTATTTATTACGTTCAATTGAGCTTTCGCGGTTCCGATTTTTGTTTTTGTAATATTGAACTGTGCCTGAGCGGCTTCCAGTGCACTTTTAGCATGATCATATTGCTCTTTTGGAATTATTTTATCTTCAAACTGCTGTTTTGCTCTTTCATAATCGGTTTGAGCTTTATCAAGGTTAACCTGCGCAAGCCGGGTATTATCCTGTGCGAGCTTCAGTGAAATGAATGCCTGATTCCGTTGAGCAATTAAATCAGTAGAATCTAAGCAAACTAATAATTGACCTTTAGTAACATTATCACCTTCATCTGTATAAAGATTTGTAATTCTGCCAAGCATTTTTGAAGCAAGAGATAATTTGTCACCGTCTATAAATGCATCATCGGTTGAAACGTAACCAAGCTGTCCCTGGTACCAGTACCAGGCAGCCGCCGCAGCAATAAGAATAATAAGAAATGGAATCCAGAATCTTTTTTGTTTTAGTAAAGATTGAGAATTTGTTTTATTATTTATTTTTGTTTGCTGTTCTGTGGTTTGGCTGTCTGCCATTAAATTTATCCTTCTAAATTATTTTACACAACAAATTCTTATTTAAGAACTCTCGATCCCCTTGGAAAAAATATTAACAAATCTCATAGTTTCTTCTCTCAATTCAGCGTAATTCACTTTTTCAGTTCTGTTAATATTAATTGATTTAATTATTCGCAGGCGGAGTCCCTGAAGCAAGTGAAGAAAGATCCTCGTTGTTTTTTCCGTTACCGATTTATCGAATTCGCCTTTAGATTTTCCTTCATCAAATATTTTTTGTAAAAGAAGAAGCTCCTGGTCCTCGAAACTCTTAAACAGTTCTTTGAACATAGATTTAATATCAACAAAAGAATGAACATTTAAGGTTGCGAGATTTATCAGTTGCTGAAAATATTCCAGCCTTTTACTCACATAATCTTCAAGCTTTTTTGTTGCTGTAAGATTTTGACGTATCAGATTTTTAATTTCTTCAACGAACAGATCCTGTTCTTTTTGAATCACCGATTTGAACAGGTCTTCTTTATTGGGGAAATAGTAATAAAGTGAGGCTTTTCCCATTCCCACATCTAAAGCAACTTCTTCCATAGTTACTTTTGAAAAGCCATAGTGTGCAAACCGGTTTCTTGCAGCTTCTATAATTTCTTTTTCCTTTGGGCTGTTTTTGCTCATTTTTAAATATTTTTCGACTACTATACTTAAACGGTCGAAAACATAGCTAAATAGTTTACATCCGGCAAGTGATTAACATAGTTGTGTGATGTGAAACAAATTAGGTTTTGTAATAAAATGTGAATTGGGATTTATTTGTAAACTTTACAGAAAACATCATTTTTTGACAGATAAATATTTTCAGTTAAAATAACACAAATAAATCTTACGGGATTGCCGGTGATGGCCTTACATCATGGTTAGGATCGTCTTCGTTCGTAGGAATGTTGCTTTGCGTACTCTTTTCAATCGCATCTATCTCATTTATAATCCAGAATCTTTTATTGTTAGATTCAGGAGGTAGTTCCCCTATGTGCCAGCCGGGATAAGTTGTTTCAAGAAAATAATATTTTTTCCCATTGGCAATTTTAAATTCTCCATTTGCCGCAACATGAATTCCAAGCATAGCGTGTTTATATTTTTCACTCCACATCATTGCGCAATCTATTCCCAGTCGTTCGAGTAATGAATAAAGTAAAATTGATTTTGTATCGCAATCTCCAAAACGTTTTGCAATTGATTCCAGTGGAGCGAAAAGATCGAGATCGCCTCCGGGACGATCATATTTCATATTCTGAACAAACGATATGAGAAACATCACTTTGTCTTTGCTGTTAAGATGCTCATTTCTAAATACCTTGTTAAAACCTTTACTGATAGTTCGCATCTGAGGTAAGGACTTTTCATATACGATTGTGTAAATTCTTCCCCAAACATACTGAGCTTCTATTTCTGAGTTTCGATAATTGATCCTTTCATCTAATCCCAGTTCCCTAACAGACATTCTTCCAATTCTATGAATTAGTTGCATAGCTTTTTCAACTTCACTTGCTAATAATTTGAATGTAATATGGTATTTTTTCCTGCTCAAGTTAGTGCTTACAAATTTCCACGAGTAAGAAGCATTAATAATCTTTTGAGTTGTAAGGCTGTCCATATCGATTCCGTAATCGGAGCTTTCGGTAGTACCTAAATCGAAGTTAAGCTCAGGCAGATCGAGTGAAGAAAGTAAAATGAAAACAAGGAAGAAAAAAGATATAAGTGAGAGACATCCTCGTATACATCCGGCGCGATTAACCAATTGAAATTACCTCCAAACCACTTTCAGGAACCAATATTAAGAAATGATACCGGGGGAAATGGAATAAGCGCATCGAGTATCGTTTTAATTCCCGGCTCAAACAATAATGCAAGAGCTATTATAATTGCAGAAAGAAAAATACTTACACCGATATTATTTTCTTTTATTTCCCTGAGCTCATCGAGATCTTTTGTAAGATACATAAATATCTTCAATGCGGAGTAAATTATTCCGAATGCAATTATCCCGGCAAGTATTATGTGGCCAAGCATAAGCAATGCAGTTTTGAGATAAGTGAGCCATTCGGCATTTGGATTACGTAAGGTATTGCTGAAAATCGTAATAGAACTTTCAATCGAGTTTTTCACAACAATAATTATGGCAAGTGCAATTGATGCGTTTAGGATACCAACAGCAATATTATTTTTCTTAAGCTCCTCTGTTTCGTTAATGCCGCGTGTTAGCTTCTGAAAGACTCTGACCGCCGCATAAATGAAGAATACCCCGATCAGCAGGGAAAGCACAAGCTGAAGCAAACCGGTTATGAGTAAGATTAAATCCATAGAATCCTCATTCCTGAAAATAAAATAAGAATAGTGAACTACGACTAAAATAAATTGATTTTATATCTTATACCAATTATGTAAAATTGCAATACAATGATAAAAAAAATCTGGCATCATAAACCTTTCATTTTCCTTCTTTTAATAATATTAGAAGGCTGTTCTTTAACCGGATATCAAATGTATAATCTTGGTTTGCAGAGTTACGATGAGGGGAAGTACTTCAGCGCAGTGGAATATTTTACACGTGCAATCTGGGATGACCCCACAAATGCTCAACTCTATTATTTAAGAGGAAATGCACACTCAAAACTGAACAATTATGAAGATGCTCTAAAAGATTATACAAGAGCTATTAAGCTGAACCCAGAAAAAGAATTCTATCAAAACAGGGGATTAGCCTATTTAACCTTAGATGATTACGTTAATGCCGCCAACGATTTTAGTGCGGCACTCAACTACGATCCTAATAATTCAGAGCTCCATTTTAACAGGGGTTATGCTGAAGCACTTGCCGGATATTACGATGCTGCCATAACAGATTATACAAATGCTATTAATTTTGATTCATCAAATGCGAAAAATTTTGTTAATCGTGGTGATTTGTGGGCGAAAGCCGGGCAGCACGAGAAGGCGATATTCGATTTTACTATTGCAATTTCGCTCAATCCGGAGGATGAGCTTGCTTACTATAACCGCGGAAATGAATTTTTAGCTTTGAAAAAATTTGAAAACGCTATACATGATTATTCGAAAACTATAGAGATAAATCCTCACAAAACGGAATATTACTTTAAAAGAGGTGAAGCTAAAGTAATGTTAAATAATTTCCCTGAAGCGGCTGAAGATTATTCTAAAATTATCGAACTCGATCCGGAAAATGGAAATGCATATTACAACCGCGGAATTTGCTATGCAAACCTGAATATGAAGGACGTAGCCTGCGAGGATTTTACTCGCGCCGGGGAGCTCGGTTTCTTCGAGGCTTACGAAGTAATAAAGGAATATTGCAAGAAGGAAGTTAAGCAGAACAAAAAGAAAAAAAGGAAATGATAGAAGCAATCACAATTATCATAGGTTTATTGGTTGCAATTATAGGTTTAATTGGTTGTGTTATTCCTGCAATACCGGGTCCTCCATTGAATTTTCTTTCACTTGTAATTTTGGAACTTGGAATCAAGGATGCATTCTCGGCAGAGTTTTACATTACCTGGGGAATTATAACAGTAGTTGTAACGATTCTTGATTACATACTTCCGGTTATAGGTGCGAGAGCCTACAGATCAAGCAAGTATGGGATTTGGGGTTCGGTAATAGGAATGATATTAGGTATAGTATTTTTTCCACCTTTTGGAATGATAATAGGTTTATTCCTCGGTGCCGTAGTTGGTGAGTTGGTTGCCGGAAAAGCACATTGGGAAGCATTACAAGTTGGTACAGCCACATTTGTTGCAAGCATCCTTATGATTTTGGCTAAGCTTGCTGTTTCTGGTATTATGACTTATTATTTTGTGGAAAGGTCGATTAAATATATTTTTTAAATCAAAAAAGGGAGCCGAAGCTCCCTTTATATTGGGAATCTAAAATTAAACTTACCTTCCGACTGTATCTAAAAGTTCTTTTTTAGCCAGAAGTTCTTCCTTTGTATTTTGATGGTCCGGATCAGGAACTATTGCTTCACTCGGGCAAGCCGGTAAACACTGAGGTTCATCGTAAAATCCGACACACTCTGTACATTTTTCATAAGCAATATAAGTGTGCTCGTCGCTCAATGCTTCGTGCTCTTCACCGTTATAGTCCCATGTTACACCGGCAGCATAAATTGCATTATTAGGGCATTCTACTTCACAGGCGTTGCAATCAATGCATTCATCAGTGATCATAAGAGCCATTGTACTATTTCCTTCTGTTTCTGTTGTTTGAATAAATATTTAACACCATTAAATGAATACCGGATTTTAACCACAAAATCATCAACAATGGTATCGTTTATTATTGGCTGTTATTATCAATAACTATGCTAATTGTATTTCGGGAATAAAAACAAAGCTTTTAAATGTCCATATTGCCAAATTAGGTAATTTGAAGCGGTTAAATTCGTAGTATTGAGAAAAATATGAAATTCTGCGGTTTATTCCATTGGGTAATATTTATTGGGGCTGGAATCGAGTATTTCAACTATATTCCTGAAACGGGGAATGAAGGGTATATATAATCCCACAACTTTCACTTTATAGGTATAGCCCGGCTTGAATTCAGGATAAAGTTCATCGGCGTTATGTTTATTGTGATAATAATCATTCGCATTAAGAAAGACTTCATTTTCTGTGAAAATAAAATATTCGCCCCTTTCACCACTCCATCTTTCTTTATTAATAACTGTAATTGTTTCTACTTTCTCAGTTAGAAATGGTTCGAAGAATAAATAACCAAAAATTATTATAATCAATATGATTATTACGCCAAAGAAAAACGATAATTTATACAAGTAGCTACCAGCCATTTCAACCTCAGGAATAAATTGTACTTAAATCATGTATTTAAGTTCATCTATCATCGGGATTCGGATTTGAACTTAAAGACCTATAAATTTGATTAAAAATTAATTGTTAATAAAGTAATATATTAATGAAATCAGCATATTTTTTAGTTCCCATTCTAATCTTGGTGCTAGTCATAGCTTCCTGCCAGATAAAATCTAAAAAATCCACTGAAATGTTGAAGTATAAAATGGGGAAAACAATTTCTGTACCTGAACCCTCAGGATTGGATTTAACGTATGATAATAAAGGTTTTTGGACTGTAAGCGACGAAACAAGCACTATTTACAAATTAGACGGCGAAGGAAATGTCGTCAGCACAATAAAAGTTAATGGAGATGACCTCGAGGGTATTACGGTCGTTAACGATTCAACACTTGCCGTCGTTCTGGAAAGAACACGGGATGTTGTACTGCTTAATACTTCAGGAACCGAGATTAAAAGAAAGAATCTTGGCTTAAAGGGTAAACCGAATTCCGGGCTTGAAGGCATTACGTACATTCCTGAAAACGGACACTTCTTTGTTGTTAATGAAAAGAAACCAAGCTTGCTGCTGGAATTAGATCCTCAACTTGAAATTATAGGAATTGATACATTAAAATTCTCTCGCGATGTATCTGCAATATTTTATGATAAAAGGAATAAATGTTTATGGATTTTAAGCGATGAGAATCAGTTGGTTGTAAAAACCGATATGCATGGTAAACCATTGGAGAAAATAGATATTTCTGTTGTTCAACCGGAAGGAATTACAATTGATCCTGATGGGAAAAAACTATATATAGTTTCGGATAATAAAAATGCACTTTATGTTTATGATTTTAATGATGAATAAATTGTGTTGTCAGACAATAAAAAAGGGCCAGAGCTAAAAGCCCTGACCCAGCAGGGGGAGACATGATCTGGAAAAACACTATTTCAAAACAGTGAATCTTGTACTCTGTATAGAATATCCACCCCCGTTTCTATTCAGTCTAATCAGAGCGTTGTTTTTCGTTATGTCCTTATTGATCTCCAAACAAAGGAGTTTACTTTGTTGGGTTTACAGCAATAATATTGCTTGTCATAGTCCCTTTCTTTCCACCATCAGAAGGATGTTCTGCACTATTTTTTACAAAATCATTTTACCTGATCAATTCACTATTCGAGTCTCTTTAACTTCAGTTGTATTCAAAGATGTTAATCTCGTGCATTACATTCCGGCTGACACGCAGCGCTCAATTTTCATACCCTTAATGTCAGTTGAAAACATCATTTAATGAATTTTTTAGACTGGTTTTGATTGTAACTTATTACCACTCACCGGTAAATTTGTAAATACAGTACTGAAGATAAAATTTATTGAGCATAGCCTTGAAGAGGCTTCGTTTTTTATTTGGTAAGATTCAGAATTGATATTAAAGGAACTTTAAATTAAGCATAGAGGTAACAATTCATTTTATTATCACAAACTCCTGGATTTACCTACCAGCATATGCCAGATTGTAATCAAAATGATTTGAAGATCCAAAGTGAATGACCAGTTTTCAATATACCAGAGATCATATTCTATTCTTTTTGTAATGAGTCTTTTATTCTCTTCATCATCCATAACATCTCCTCGTAAACCATGTATCTGTGCCCAGCCGGTTATACCCGGTTTAACATTATGCCGTAGTTTTATTTCCTCAAAAATTTTTCCGTACCTGTTATCATAGGGTATGGGATAAGGGCGTGGACCAACAATCGACATTTCTCCTTTAAGAACATTAATGAATTGAGGCAATTCATCTATGTTCGAGTTTCTCAGAAATTTGCCAAAGGGAGCAATCCGAGGATCGTTTTCCGTAACCGGTTGAAATGAGTTTTCAGGTGATTTGTTTACATGAAGAGTTCTGAATTTATAACATTTAAATGCCTTATTCTTCGCACCAATTCTTTCCTGTATGTAAAATATAGGTCCGGGAGAAGTTAGTTTTGTGATTAAAGCTATTACCGGGAATAGTATAGAAAGTATCAAAACAATAATGAACAGAGAGAAAATAAAATCGAAAATTCTTTTAACAATACGCCATTGTATTTCTTCGAGTGGTTCATTTCTGGATGTTATTATAGGGAAATTGCCCACCATACTTATCTGGAAACGCTGTGATACAAATCTGAAATAATCCGGAATGATATGAGTCTTAATAGCATTCCTGTTGCACGTTCTGAAAACCTCATCCATTAAAGCATTATCTTCTCTTGGTAAAGCTAGAACTACTTCGTCTATGTTACCTGTAGAGATGGTTTTTTCGAGCTGATCATAATTCCCTACAATATCCGAGTCTTTTTGGTTAGTCTCTTTACCAAGAAAACCAGCAAACTTATATCCGAAATCAGGATTTTCATCGATTAATTTTTTAAAGTTTCTCCCAATTTCACCTGCTCCAATTATTAGCAGATTTCTAATGCTGATCCCTTTCTTTCTCAACTTTTTTAAAGTTTTTCTGAATAAGATCAACCTGAAACTGACCAGTACGAAAAGAAGAAGGGAATAGTATAAAATAAAATTTCTTGTAAACAGATCTTCTTTTACAATGAAGATGAATATTATTGAGATGAGTACCTGTACTGAAATGTTTTTAATAATGCTAACTAACTGGAAAAGAAAAAGTCTTCTGGCAAAGTCGTCGTAAAAGTTTATTGCATTTCCGAAAAAATACCAGGCAAAATTTAATATTGCCTCAAGAACGAACATATGATTCCTATCTATCAGAATATCGAATGATTGCGCAGCAATTGCTGCAATAAAAAAGGCAGCATTAAGCAGGATCAAATCGCTGAACAAGCGCAGGTAATAAATTGATTTTCTGTTTACTATCATTTGAAATTATTAATGAATCACTTCTTTATTAAAGAAATTTAACGATTTCTCCCGAACATATTCTTTAATTTTGCCTTCGAAAATTTCTCTGTTGAATTGTCTGGCATGATCAGAGATTATCTGTGGATTAAAAAGCCCTGCTGTATCTTCAAACTGGAGTACTGCCTCCTTTATACTTTTAACGTTTTGTGAATTGAATAAAATCCCTGTTTTTGAGTCAATAACGGTTTCTGCAGTTCCACCTTTGTTTAGCGCAATTACGGGTGTTCCACAGGCCATAGCTTCTACTACCGTTATTCCAAAGTCTTCTTCTGCTGCAAAAACAAATGCTCTTGCTTTCTGCAGTAAAGTTTTTAGTTCCTTATCATTTTTATAACCAAGTAATTCAATGTTGGGGGTAACATTATTTTTTATGTTTTTAAATTCAGAACCCTGTCCGACAACTTTTAATTTTTTGTCAGTCATTTTTGAAAAAGCTTCAACCATCAGATCAACTCTTTTATAGGGAACCATCCTTGAAGCTGTTAAAAAATAATCCCCTTTTTCTTTTACGCAGTCAAATTTGTTCACATCGACCGGTGGATAAATAACATCAGCTTCCCGGTTATAAATTCTTTTAATCTTTCCGGCAATAAATTTGGAATTCGCAATCAGGAAATCCGGTCTTGAAGCAGTTTTCAAATCCCATTTTCTCAGGTAATTAATTATTTTCCTCGCCGTAAAACCTTTCAATCCCTTTGAAATATTTGCCTGATCAAGATAAAGTTCGGTATTGTCCCAGGCATATCGCATCGGGGAATGACAATAGCTAATGTGTAATTGGTTAGGAGTTTTTTTTAATCCTTTTGTAACTGCGTGAGAACTTGAAATGATAATATCATATCCTGTAAAATCAAATCTTTCAATTGCCAAAGGAAATAGAGGTAAATAATATCGATGTTTTGTTTTTGCAAAAGGCATTTTCTGAATGAATGAGGTTATTGGTCTTTTGGATTTGAGGATAATCCGTCGCTTATCTTCATTAAGTAAATCAACCAGAGCGAAAACATCAGCATCCGGCCAGAGGTTTGTAAAAGATTCAACAACACGTTCAGAGCCTGCATATTCTGCAAACCATTCATGTACGATAGCGATTTTCACGGGAAGTTTCAAATTTCTTTTAAGTTTACTAAAATAGTTGTATAAATATAAATAAATACCTAAAAAACTTTTTTATGAAAACATGTAACAGTTTTTATACAATTAAATGATCATTATCTGTTCTAATTTATCATCGTTTTATAGTTAATTGAGATGGTTATATCTATAATTACAATTACCCGTAACAATCCCGCGGAGTTAAGAAAAACACTGTATTCAATTCCGGAATTTAATTTCATAGAATCAATTGTTATAAACGGTGGTGATAATCCTGTACCTGCTGATTTACCAAAATTACATAATGGAATTATAATTAATGAAAAGGATAAAGGAATTGCCGATGCTTTCAACAAAGGTGTAAAAGCCTCATCAGGTGATTTTGTGATGTTCCTTAACAGTGGAGATATTTTAATTGATAAAAACTATTTAAATCAAGCAATGTCAATTCTCGGGGAGAAAAAAGAATTCTACTTTGTTCATTCAAACATTTTATATGCAGATGCGATCGGGGGTGAACTAATTGTTAAACCATCACTGAAAAATTCCGGCAGGGGAATGAAATATCTTCATCCATCAATGATCGTAAAGAAAGAAGTGTTTAACACTGTTGGATTATTTAACCAGAACTACAAAATAGCTATGGACTTTGATTTTATCGTTAGAGTGGAAAAAAAAGGATTGAAAGGATTTTATTTAGATAGTGATCCAGTAGTAAAAATGGGTGGGGAAGGAAAGTCGCATACAGAAGAGTTTTCTGCAATTAAGGAATGTATGAGATCTTTGAAAGAAAATAAATATCTGAATTTTAATAACACGATTGGATTGACCGTAAGGCTTATCCTCTTTACTTTGAGAAAAATTGTTTTAGCGTTAGGAGGAAAAAAACTTTTAAGAAATTTAAAAAGATCGAAGTATGAAACATTTATTTTTTAATAAAAGCAGCTTTAACTAATCCGAAAATCCTTCCCGATATAATCGCGATGTTATTTAATGCAAACTGGAATTTTAATGTAAATATTCCACGGACTATTTGAATAAATGGAACAGTGAACATTTCAAACAGCTCATAACAAACTTTTATCTTTCTTTTTCTGCCAAGCCATTTCCAGACTAAGGCTCCTTTCCCCATGCCATATTTAAAAGCTTTTTTGAATCCGGTTTTTGTAGATTCATTGAACGGTGGAGCGTGATAAACAATAAGTTCCTTAAAGAATTCCAAGTTTTTTTCTGCAAAGTAAGCTTTCCAGCAGAAATCGGTTTCTTCGCTACTCCCCCAGTAAGAACCCGCACCAAAATTTTCATCAAACCTACCTAAATCATTAAAAGTTTTCACTTTAACAACAAAGTTTGATCCCATCAAATTTTTTGTGTTTCTAAAATATTTTAGGTTGCCTCCTTTCTTATGTCGTAAGCTATAGAATTCATTGTTATCTTCACGAACTATACTTCCTGCAATAATTTCTAATTGTGGATTTCCCAGGATTATTTTTTGTAACTTTTCAGAGTAATCGTTGCATGGAAAACCATCATCATCACAAAAGAATATCCAATCCGCTTCACCTGGAATTCTCAGAGAATTTCTTGCAGACGAAACAGATTTTTGCTTTACTAACTGTCTTTCAAAAAGACTATGTCCCGTAATATCTTCAGGTAGGCTTAAGGGAATTTCTCTTTGATCAATTAAAATTACCTTTAGGGGCGGAAGTTTTTGATTTAACGAAGCTCTTAAACTGCGTGAGACTAATTCAGAAGTCCTGTCAATAGAGTTGGTAACGATTATATAGTTCATCCGAATCTTCTGTTAAAAGAATATGAATGTGATAAAAATATAAGATTTTCAATAATTATATTTACAAGATGTTAAAATATAGTTTTCTGCTTCTGCTAAAAAGCAGTACAGTTAATGATCTGAGTTTACACTGTTTGATATTTTAACCAGAAAATGAGTAAATGGAGCAATTAGAGTGAACAATTTCCGGGAGATATGTGAAAAATTTCCAAACCTTGATAATATCATCTTTATTTCCGAGAGTAAATTTGACTCTTCGCGGAAAACTTATTTGTATAACAACCAGATTATTAAAGCACGCAAGAAAAGTGAAGATACTACACAGCAGTTAAGACAGAATACACTCAAACAGGAGTATGAGTTGCTTAAAGATTGCGACGGAATTGACAGTTTACCAAAAGCATTTTATTATTTTGAAGATAATGATTACGAACTTCTGTTTACAAGCTTTTTGCCCGGTGTTCCTCTTTCAAGTTTGAAAGTATCTATCTTAAACCTGATTAAGATTTTAAGAAAATTATCCGGAATTTTATATCATCTTTCAATACGTAAAATATCACACAACGATATTGTACCGGAGAATATTCTTATTACCAATGATTATCAAATATCATTAATTGATTTTGATCAGGCAACGAAATCCAATTTTACTGCAGCTTTCTTAAGACAATTTACAGGAATTAATATTGGAGAAGCCAAAGTGAACTATTCATTGATAACAGTTGTTAAAGATTATATAAAAAAGAAATTTCCCAAAGCTGTATTTCAAATCAATAAGCTTATGGGGAAAAAATTCCTTGAGATAGAACCATTGCCAGAGTTAAAAAAAGATGATGATCCAAGGCTTAAAGATTTACTAAATGCCTGGAAGCTTGCGCAAAGATCTAATGCCAGTTCTCCCGGTGTACCAATAGCCTATTATGCTCTTGAATATAACGGGGTATATTTCCCGGGAGAAAGACCCTGGGTTAAAAGGTGGAATGAATTAAAAGATATTTCTGATTACTCAGGCAAAACCATTCTGGAGCTTGGGTGTAACATGGGATTACTCTCTACTTTTTTATTGAAAGATGCCGAAGCTCAAAAATGTGTCGGAGTTGATTATGATAATGAAATTTTAAAAACAGCAAAAATAATAAGCAAGGTTTTTGAAGTTAATCCGGAATTCAGGCAGGTAAATTTCGATTCGACAACTAATTGGGAAGATGAATTGTTATCTTGTAAAGCGGAGATAGTTTTTGCACTTAATGTTCTCAACTGGGTAAAAGATAAAGAGAGATTTCTCAGATTCTTATCAAAATTTAACGAAGTGATTTTTGAAGGACATGATTTACCCGAAAATGAAAAGAATAGGTTTAAGCAAATCGGTTTCACAACAATTGAAGTAATTGGTTTCAGCGAAAGAGAGAGAATAATCCTAAGATGCAGGAAATAAATTTGTGACGGATCATAATGCAAATGAAATCACACATGATCTGAAATTATCGGTTCTGACCGGACCGGTTACTTTTATAGTTCCTGTTGTAGCATATCTATTTTTATATCCTATCATATTATCTCATTCAAGTCTTGAAATTCTGGGAATCTGGTCTTTGTACGTTACAACAGTTTCATTTTTTACTATTGCTGATCTGGGATTCAGTCAGCACTTTATACGAGAATCAGGTAAAGATCGGGACCAAAATATTCTTAATATCCTTAAGGTTGAATTAATTTCCGCTAACAGATTCTATCTTTTGCTTGGTTTGACTGGAATGATTTTCATAACCATCTTCAGAAATGAACTATTTGGATCTGTTAAAGATATTTATTCGTTAACCGGTTTATATGTTTCTGCCCTTATCCTGGTTTTAAGTTCGACACTGCAATTGATATCCTCTCTTAATGCAGCAATTCTTTCTGCCCGTGCCGATAATTATTATGTCAAGCTTGTCAAAAGTGTTTCACCGGTTTTCACATACAGTTTTGCAATTGCCGGAGCATTAATAAAATTACCCATAGAAGGTTTCGCTGTAGGATCGCTTATTGCAAACTCATTTCTAATTCTAATCTATCGAAACAGGATTAAGAAAAAACACCAGAACTGGTATTTGTTGAAAATTAGTTTATCGATAAACAAGACATTCCATATCCTGAAAGATCTTCTAAAAAAAGGATGGAAATTATATAGTATATCAGTCGGGATGCTTCTCAGGCAGCCGGTATTGCGGTATGTAATTGCCTTTAGTCTTGGTTTACCGGTAGCCGGAATATTCGATATTGCAATGCGTATTACATCTACATCACGCGATGTAATGTCATCCGGTTTCGGTTCATTATATCCATCGCTCTCATATTTCTTCAGAAACAATGACAGAAGCAAAATTCTTGAGATCATCAGAAAGTCGCTAATGATTCTTCTTCCTGTTGGCTTTATTATAACTGCAATTCTGATTTACAATGCAGGATTCCTTTATAAACTCTGGCTCGGTAAAATTCCTGCAGGTTCAATATCCGCAATAGGCATCCTTGCAATCTGGCAGTTAATGACGATATTAAATATTCCCTTTTGGTTTTTGTTGCAGGCAGCACACCAGGAAAAAATCGCCGCCATAGCGATTTGGGCACATACTTTTTTTATACTGTTTCTTATTCCTGCAAAAGTAATAAAGATTGGAATTTCTCTTGATCAACTTCTTATTTACTGGACTATAGCGGCAATATTCACTCAGATATTAATCTATATCTTTGTTGAAAAAAAATTATCACTTTTCTTTGAGGTATTTAAAGACGGTGTGTTGGTAAAGATAATTTTACTCACCCTGTTTTACTTTTGCATTCAGATTATATCGCAAAATGTTTTCCGGGGATTCATTAATTCTCAGGTACTCAGCATATTATTAGCATTTATCTTTTTACTGATTCTTTTGCCTTATTTTTTACCAATAATAAAAAAATATTTATTTACTAAAAGATCAGGGGAATAAGTATAGATTGAAATATTCGGAGTTTTTCCGGCGCGAATAATTTTTATTCGTATACTTTTATAAAATTATTTTAACTTTATGGTATAAAGAAAGTTAGAAAATGTTAATCGGTATAATTGCAAATATAACCAAGGAAAACGTTTTTGAGGTTGTTTCCAAATTGATCAAGGAATTAAAGACGAACGATCTTGATTATTTGTTAACTAAAACTCTTGTTGAAGACAACACAAAATTAAAAATTGAGCTGGACGAAGACTTTCTCAGCGATGATTCGGAAATCTATGAAAAAAGCGATATGATAATTTCGATTGGAGGTGATGGCACTATGCTCTCTACAGCGTATCATGCTCAGTTGTGTGATAAACCCGTAATAGGATTTAATCTTGGAAAATTAGGATTTCTTGCCGAAGCCGATATATCACAGATCAATGAAATCATTAACGATATTAAAAATGGGAATTACAAGATTCAAAAGCGGATGGTAATTACTGCCGAATGCGATACTTATTCGAAGGAAAAACTTTATGCAATAAATGATATTGTAATTGACAAGGGTGGTTGGCCGAAAATGATAGAGTTGACCGCACACGTCGATGGAGAATATGTTACAACCTTCAATGCCGATGGTGTTATTATTGCAACTCCTACGGGTTCTACAGGCTACTCACTTTCAACTGGTGGACCGGTTGTAAGTCCTTCTGTAGGTGCAATTACACTTTGTCCTGTATCGGCGCATAGTTTAACTATGCGACCTTTGGTCTTATCAAACAAACAGGAAATTGTGATCAGAGCAGATTCCCCGCATAAAGATATCCAGATAAGCTGTGACGGACAGCGAGTGTACCATTTCCCGCCACCACTTGAAATTAAAATTTCAAAAAGTGATAAACCTTTAAAACTGGTTCATACATCATTAACAACTTATTTTGAAACTCTCAGGGACAAACTTCTTTGGGGAATTGATATTCGTAATAAACCGGGTGCCTGATAAGATGATTATTTATAGATTCGTTTTTCTTTTACTTTTAATTTTCATAACAGCCAATCTTTATGCACAGGAATTTAATACACTCGTAACGGATGAAGAAACCGGTGAGCCAATGCTGATCGGTCGTACAACAAGAGATGCATTTAATGATTCAAGTTTCAGTCTTTGGTGGAATTCTACATACAATCTTTATAAAGTGGACTCTGTAACAGCAGATGATCTTAAAGATGTTATAAAAGATATCGACATTACAATAGTTATGGGAACGTGGTGTAGTGACAGCCAGTATGAAATTCCTAATCTGTATAAAATATTTGATTATCTGGTATATCCAACTGAAAGAATAACTCTTATAAATGTAGACAGGGACAAAAATGGGGAAGGGAATGAACTTGATCGATTGAAAATTGAACTGGTGCCAACTATAATTTTCTATAAAGATGAAAAAGAATTGGGGAGGATAGTTGAAACCGCCAATGACAGTTTAGAAAAAGATATTTTGAAAATTTTGACAGGTGATAAGGATGCAGATAAAAATAAAAAGGAGTAATGCTCGGAATATATCAGGATGAATTTCACATTACTCCTGTAAAGTTAATAAGATAACTTTATAGTTTCTAAACTTCCTCGTAAACTCGTACGGGGACTTTCTTTTTATTGGCCTTCTTTTTAGTTGCTTTCGGTTTTTTCTTCTGGTTGAATTTATAACCATCTGGATTGTTCTTATCAGCATAATTTTGATAAGAATAAACCTTGTTCTGGAAGTTACGAAGAATAATCTTTTCTTCATCCTTATGCAGAACATAATTTGGAAGTAACGGGATCTTACCTCCACCGCCGGGTGCATCGATTACGAAGTGTGGTACCGCAAGCCCGCTTGTATGTCCGCGTAAAGCCTCCGCTATTTTTAATCCAGTTTCAATTGAGGTACGGAAATGATTAGCTCCCTTTGTTTCGTCTGCCATATACATATAGTAAGGACGTACTCTGATCTTCAAAAGCATCTGCATTAATTCTTTAACTACTGCGGGATCATCATTAACGCCCTTCATAATTACCATTTGGTTACCGACAGGGACTCCAGCATTTGCCAGCATTTCGCATGCTTTTGAGCTTTGTAGTGTTACTTCCCATGGATGATTAAAATGTGTATTAACATAAACAGGATGATATTTCTTAATCATATTGCAGAGCTTATCCGTTATTCTATGGGGTAGTATAACCGGCATTCTTGTTCCGAGACGGATAATTTCAATATGTTTAATTTCTCTTAACCGTATAAGAATTTTTTCCAGCATTGTATCTGTTAGCATAAGAGGATCACCGCCGGAAAGAATGACATCGCGTATTTCTGTGTGTTGTTCAAGATACTGGAATGCTGTTTCTAAGCCTTTCATAGAAATCTTCTCGTAGTCGCCAACTTTTCTTTTTCTAGTACAGAAACGGCAATATATTCCACACTGACTTGTAACAAGGAATAAAGCTCTGTCCGGATAACGATGAGTAATGTTGGGAACAGGACTCATTGCTTCTTCCATCAACGGGTCGTCCTGTGCATCGAAATCTTCAAGTTCAACTTTATCTGGAATACATTGAAGCCAGATGGGATCGCCTGGATAACGAATAAGGCTTAGGTAATAAGGATTAATTCGAGCCTGGAAAAATTCATCAAGATCTTCAGCATCTTTTCTATCAATATTAAACTTTTCCACTAATTGATCAACCGAATGAACACTCTCCCTTATCATGTTTTGCCACTGTTCCATGGTGGTTCCTTAGTTTTTCTTATTGTTAAAGTATTTACCAAAAACAATCAAATTATCCCCTAGCGAATAAAAATCATTTATCTCGGAAATAATGCTGTAATTGTTTCGTAAATAAAAATTTCTTGTAGCCTGGTAAACACCTCTCGAAGATGTTTCAACCAGAAGCCATCGCCCGTTATTTTCTATTACAAAATTTTCTGCATGATTTATCAATTTTTTACCAATGCCTTTACTTTTGTGATCAGGGTCAGTAACAATCCAATATAGATCATATACTGCATCCGTTAATGGTCTCTTTCCTGTACAATGATAACCAAGTAATTTGTTGTTTTCTTCATAAATAAAAATATTATAATCTTTTTGTTCAGGATCTGATATAGCAATCTGAACCAGCTCCATTGCAACTTCTATTTCTTCTTCCTGAAAGTTGTCGGTTCTGTTCAATATATCTTTAATGCCTTTTACATCATCCGGCTTTAGCTTGCGAATCATGTTTCCTTTTTCTTTCCAAAGCAAAATTTGCAATCGTACTTAACAACTTATCATGATTGATGCCAGCAGCTTTTGATGCTCTTGCAAATCCTGAATCTTTAGAGATATCAGGATTCGGATTAACTTCAATTACATGAGGAACGCCTTTGCTGTCTAACCTTATATCAACTCTTGCATAATCACGGCACTTCAGAGCTTCGAAAGCGGATACGGCAACTTTATTAATTCTTTTTAAAATTCTATCCTTTAACTGAGCTGGACAAACAGGTCTCGTATGGTTGTAGTAAATACTGTCTTCTATCCACTTGCCGTCGTAAGTTACAATTCGAGGAAATTTAGCTGGTAAACCTTCAAAACCAATTTCAGAAACCGGCAGTGGGTTACCTCCCAGTATCCCAACGTTTAATTCTCTTCCTTTTATATATTCTTCGAGAATGATATCCTGTTTATAAACACTTGCCAGAAACATAAACTGTTTACGCAACTCGGCGTAATTCTTTACGACAGAAAATTCGGAAATTCCAATACTTGCATCTTCTTTTAATAGTTTAAGTATAACGGGATACCTGAGTGTAATATCTTTTTTTGAAAATCTTGTAGTTGGTTTGAGAGTAATTGACGCAGGAGTATTAATTCCGAAGGACCTGAGAATATCTTTTGTTTTTTCTTTATCCAGACAATTACCTAATGCTACAGGTCTGCAGCCGGTATATTCAATTCCTAACAATTCAAAAATACCCGCCATACAATATTCGTATGACGAAATTCCTTCGACTGCTTCAACAAAGTTGAAAATTATATCCGGGGCAAAAGAATTGATTCCATAGATAGTTTTGCTGATATCTCTGTCTATAGCTAATGAGTCTACCCTGATAAAATGTTTTTCTAAAGAATTCCGGGTTCGATCCAGTTCTTTTGTAAAGCTTTTTTCAGATAGATCATCCCCGGTCTTACTTTCCCTTACTGGTTTACCATTGTAAACCGAAAAGATACTTACCGGTGCGTTATAGCAGATCAGTATTTTAGCATCTATTTTCATAACAGGTTATATCTTTTACAAGCGGCGTATAATGCACTTTGAATCATTTCATTATAAGTCATTCCTGCAGCTCTGGCAGCTTTTGGAAAACTTGAATTTTCAGTCGGATCGGGCATAATTCCCGGTAAAGGATTTATTTCTATAATATTTGAGACTCCATTTTTGTCTAATCTAACATCAATACGACTCCAGTCCTTGCATCTCAAAATCTCATAAGTTTTAAGTACGATATCAGTTATCTGTTTTTTCAGATCTTTATCCAGTTTGGCAGGACATTCAAAAACATTAAATTCTTTTTCCTTTGTATCGAGTATCCATTTTGCTTCATAGGAATAAAGATGCTCAACTCCTGATGGAAATTCTTCGTACAATATTTCTATTATTGGTAGTGTTTCAGCTTCACTTCCGTTTCCAAGAACCGCAACAGTGAACTCCCTTCCCGGTAAGAACTCTTCGATTAATGCTGGTTGATTGTATTCGTTCAGGACTCTTTGAACTTCATCATTCAATTCCTGGTAGTTTTTTACGAGTGATGAACTGAAAATTCCTTTGCTGGATCCTTCTGATATCGGTTTTACTATAAGTGGAAATTCGAAAGAGTGATTCGACAAAGGTTTATATTTCTCAATAACTAAAAATTTTGCGTTGGGAATTTTATAATAGGAAAGAATTTCTTTCGTCCTTGCTTTATCAAGACAAATACCCAGTGTTAAAGCATCCGATCCTAAGTAAGGTATATTCAGCATATCGAGTATTGCAGGAATTTGTGACTCACGGCTCGAACCATTTATACCTTCAGCTATGTTGAAAACAATATCAGGTCTAGATGATTTGAATTTTTCAAATGCGTTATCATTAGCTTCAATAAGAGTTACATCATGATAAACTTCTATTGCTTCCTTTAATGCATTAATAGTTTCCCAGGTATCCCATTCAGCATACGTATCTATTACCGGTTGTGTTTGAACAGAATCAGTTGATTGTACTGGGGATAGTTCTTCGGTGAAAGTGGTACTTTCCGGTTTCACATTATAGGTTAGCGCTACATTCAAACGACGTTTAAATGTCTTTACTAAAATTTTCTCTCCTTTAAATTTTTTTTTTAACAAATATAACTATTATATATTCTAAGTCAACAAGTTTTAAAACAGTTTTAAAATTTTTTTTTCAGGTCGTTTTTAAAAAATTTTTAGTCGATCACCCTGTCAACGGATTAATTTCATGAGTTTAAAAGTTTTTTGAAGGAAAGTTGGAGAAAAATAATTGAAAAGTTATAAGAGAAATAAAAAATTAATTAATGTTTGAAGTGTTGATAAACATATCATGCAATCTTAGCATAGTTGAGGTTATCAGAGTAGTGAGTTACCAATTTGTTTTTTACACTTTTATTTTCAGGAAGAGATAGTTGGGAATCTTTTTCTATTAATTCGAAAGCGAATTGCTTTGCATGTGAAATTATTTCTTGGTCTTCTGTCAGGTTAACGAACTTCAGCTCAGGGAAACCACTTTGTTTTGTTCCGAATACGTCTCCAGGTCCTCGTAGTTTTAAATCTACTTCAGCAATTTTAAATCCGTCAGTTGTATTAACCATTGTTTGAAGTCTTACAGTTGCTTTATACTTTTCGAGCTGTGTTGATGATAAATAATCTAAATCTAATTCTTTCTGGTTCTGCTTTCCAGCGATTGTTTCTTTAGTAACAAGTATGCAAAAAGCCTGTTTATCACTTCTTCCAATCCTTCCCCGAAGCTGGTGAAGCTGCGATAAACCGAAGCGATGAGCATCATTTATAAGAATTATGTTGGCATCGGGTATATCAATACCAACTTCTATCACCGTTGTTGAAATAAGCACATCGAACTCCTTTTTATAAAAAAGCAGCATAACCTCTTCCTTTTCCTGCCACTTCATCCTGCCGTGAATCAATCCGACTATCACATTCTTTAAATAGGTTTGCTTCAGCATATTGTAATAATCAGTTGCAGCTTTGAGCTCCAGCTTCTCCGATTCCTCAACTAAAGGGTAAACTATAAATGACTGGATTCCTTCTTTTTGTTTGTCTGTTATGAACTTGTAAATGGCCGGCAGTTTGTTATCGTTACGTAAAACAGTTTTAACCGGTTTTCTGTTAAGCGGCAATTCATCTATTACTGATAAATCAAGATCGCCGTAAACAGTCATCGAAAGAGTTCTTGGGATTGGTGTGGCACTCATAACTAGTACATCCGGTGTTGTTCCCTTGCGCTGTAACATCGCTCTTTGTTTTACACCGAAACGATGTTGTTCATCGATTATAATAAGACCGAGTCTGTTGAATTTTACTTTCTCTTCAAAAAGCGCATGTGTACCAATGATTATATCTGCTTCCTGAATTTCTATTTTAGAAAGTTTTTTTTCTCGTTCAGATTTCTTCTGCCCGCCTAAAAGAAGACTAATTTTTATTTCGTGTTCCGTGTGAATTGCGGAAAGTTTTTTCATTAACGCAGAAATATTTTTTGCATGTTGATCTGCAAGAATTTCTGTAGGTGCCATTAACGAAACCTGGAAACCGTTATCGATTGCAATCAGGGCGGCAATTAATGAAACGATTGTTTTTCCACACCCAACATCTCCTTGTAAAAGCCTGTTCATTGGTTTGGTTGATAGCATATCATTTTTAATTTCACCAAGAACCCTGAGTTGGGCCTTTGTTAATTCAAATGGAAGTGTTTCTAAAAAATCAGAAACAAGATTGGTTTTGATGTTCATCTTATTTCCAGGCAGGTTTTCCTTATAATTATATTTCCTCAAAGCAACAAGAATTTCCAGATAAAAAAGTTCTTCAAATTTGAACCGGTAGTTTGCTTTATCAAATTTTTCCTTGTTATCTGGGAAGTGATAATTCTTAACAGCTTCACTTAAACTCATCAAATTATTTTGCTCAACAATTGATGAGGGAAGAGTTTCCTCTAAATAATCCACATAATTTTCTACTGCAAGAAAAATTATTCTGCGTAAACTTAAATCCCCAATGTATCCTTTCCTTAGTTCCTTCGGTATGCGGTAAAAGGGGATGATCTTTCCTGTATTCAAAAAGCTGTTCGATTCTTCTGCTGTTATTCGATCGTAATCCGGATGGATGAACTGAAGTTTCTGATATTTGCCGATTTCAGGTTTAGAAGAGATTGCAAAAATATCTCCTTCGTTGAACACCGAGTAAAAATATTTTATTCCCTGGAACCAGACACATTCGAAAAATCCAGTTGAATCACGGAACTGAACTTTTAGGATTTCTTTTTTACCATAACGGTGTCTTTCTTTGTCGGTAACCTTTGCAATTATTGTAACCTCACCGTCATAACCATTCATAATATATCCAAATGCTTTTGAAGCTGTTAGAACCGTTGTTCTATCCAGATGTCGTGAAGGAAAGTAAAAGAGGAGGTCACGTACAGTAGATATCCCAATTTTTCTGAAAGATTCTGCACGTTTAGGACCAACGGACTTCAGATACTGAACGGATTGCTCAAGTTGTTTAACATTTGCCGAATTCATTGATTGTAAAATAAATTATGCTTTAGGTAAACTCAACAAGTTTTATCAGATCAATAATGAAATTTAATGCTGATTAACTTTATATTAGAATCCTGTTACAAATTGTTTATTAATATTTTATGCATTGGGAACAACTATTAAATAGTAATCGAATAGGTATAGACGAATCACATTTACAAAAGTCTGATGGAAGGAGTCAGTTTCAGAAAGACTTTGACAGAATTGTTTTTTCTCCCGCCTTCAGAAGACTCCAGGACAAAACACAGGTATTCCCATTACCCGAAAGTGATTTCGTTCATACAAGATTAACTCACAGTCTTGAGGTTTCTGTTGTTGGCAGATCGCTGGGTAATCTTGTTGGAGAGCGAATTCTTGAGAGGGATAAAAAATTAAAAAATAGTTTTACAAAATTTCATTTTGGTGAAATAGTTGCTGCCGCATGTCTTGCACACGATATTGGCAATCCACCATTTGGTCATTCAGGTGAGGATGCTATAGCCGAATATTTTAAGAACGGAAATGGAAAAGAATTTGAGCAACAAGTTAACGATGATAAAAAATGGAATGACCTGATTAAGTATGAAGGTAATGCGCAGGGCTTCAGGATTTTAACCACTCTTCAAAATCCTGATGTCAGAGGTGGTTTACAGCTTACTTATGCTACTCTTGGTGCGTTCACAAAATATCCAAGAGAATCTTATGCCGGCAGAGGAGTTGACGATTTTAAAGAAAAAAAAGCGTACAGGAAATTCGGTTTCTTCCAGGTAGAAAAGGATTTGTTCAGGGAAGTTGCAGAAGCAACTGGATTAGTCCAAAGAAAAGGAAATAAAGATTATTGGTGGAGTCGTCATCCTGTTGCATTTCTTGTTGAAGCCGCGGATGATATTTGTTATAGAATTATGGATCTTGAAGACGGTTTCCGTTTAGGATTAATATCTTTTCGTGAAACTGAAGAATTGCTTATGCCATTGGTGAATAAGGATGACATTCAGGATTATATGGGTAGAGATGAAAAGGAAAGGATTGGTTACCTGCGTGCAAAAGCAATCAGTGAATTAGTTAATGAATTAGCTGATTTGTTTATTGAAAAAGAAGAAAATATTCTTTCGGGCAAACTGGAGGAAGATCTGCTTTCGATGATTCCCCGCAAAGAGTTCTTGAAAACAATCACAAAAGTCTCGGTAAATAAAATTTATCGTACAAGAAGCGTAGTTGAAAGAGAAGTTGCCGGTTATGAAGTTCTTGGTGGCTTACTTGGAACTTTTATCTCTGCTTACAATGAAGCTTATGAAGGAAACCTATCTCCGAAAAACAGAGCTATAATAAATCTTCTCCCAAATAGAATCACAAATAACACGCCTGACGACCTCTACTTACGTTTAATGAGAGTTATAGATTTTGTTTCTGGTATGACTGATTCGTTTGCTGTTTCGCTTTTCAGAAAGATAAGAGGAATATCTCTACCAGGCGGAAGAGTAACAAAATGAATTATTCTGTCTTCATATCTCGAGTCATTAAATCGGTTGTAGCTTTCACGGGATCTTTATCCTTAAAAAGAATTTTGTAAACTTCTTTTGTGATCGGTGTTTCCACTTCATATTGATCCGCAAGCTGAGAAGCTGATCTGCTGGTTTCAACTCCTTCGGCAATCATATCCATAGATTTTAAAACTTGTTTTAGTTTTTTGCCTTTCCCGATTTGTTCACCGACGTACCTGTTACGGCTATGTTTACTCATACAGGTTACAATCAAATCACCCATTCCTGAAAGTCCGGCAAAAGTTTCCGGTTGAGCACCCATTGTTAAACCTAATCGTGAAATTTCTGCAATACCTCGTGTCATAATTGCAGCTTTAGTGTTATCTCCGAATCCTGCACCATCAATAATTCCTGCACCAATTGCTATCACATTTTTAAAGGCACCACCAAGCTCAACACCAAGAATATCGGTTGAAGCGTAAACACGAAAGTAAGAAGTCATAAAAGCAGCCTGGATTGTTTTTGCAGTTTCAATGTCTTCCGAAGCAGCTGTGATAGCTGTTGGTATTCTCTTACTCACCTCTTCAGCATGACTCGGACCTGAAAGAGCTCCAAGTTGTTTCTTATCAAGCGAAGGATGGACATCCATAAGCAATTGAGACATGGTTAAAAGCGATTTTTTTTCTATTCCTTTTGAAACACTTACCAGTATTGCATTTCTTATATCTTTGTAGCTGATCTTTTTTACTACACTTCTGAGAAATTGTGAGGGCACTGCAAGCACAACAAGGTTTTTGTTGTTTACTGCCTCAGCAATATTATTGGTTATCCCTATTTCTTTTGGAATCGAAATTCCGGGCAGAAACTGTCGGTTAATTCGCTTTTTAAATAACTCCTTTGCATAACTTTTATTGAATTCCCAGAGAGTTACATTGTGTCCGTTGTAGTGAAGTAAAATGGCGAGGGTAGTTCCCCATCCTCCGGCACCGAGTACGGAGATTTTCATTTAAATCAGGATTTGTTTTTTTTCTTAAAACTTAATTTGTTTTCTGTACCGTTGAAAATACGAACAACATTTTTACGATGCGTAAACATAACAAGCAGCACAAGCAATAGCACAAAGGGAAGTATTGTAGCATAACCGTGAACGTGATGATGAAAAACATTTTCCCTTAGTACAAGACTAACCGGTATTGACATAGCAGCGATTAATGAACCTAAAGAAACATATCTTGAAATTGTAACAACAAGAAGGAATACACCAACTGCAATTAACATTTCTACTGTTATTAACATAAAAAGCATTCCAAGAGCAGTAGCAATTCCTTTTCCCCCTTTAAAGCCTGCAAAGATAGTCCATATATGACCAATAACTGCCGATATTCCCGCAATAATTTGAACGAGGGTAAAATCATCAAATGGAGAAGCGTTTTCAAAAGGTAATGGTCCGTAAAAAAGTCGGGCTATTACAACAACAGCAAAGATTCCTTTCAAAATATCCAGGGCAATTACAAAAGTTCCATACTTCCAGCCAAGCACTCGCATAACGTTAGTACCGCCCGCATTACCACTTCCGTGCTCACGAATATCGATTCCTCTCGCAGCCTTGCTAATGATTATACTGTTGGGAATTGAGCCAACTAAATAAGATAAAACTACAATTATTGCTAAAAGTATCATTTCTTTGATTTTTTATCGAAAGTTAAACTAACTATTAAATAATTAATAAACAACGAAATTCATTGTATAACGATTAAGCAAATCATTCAATACTGTTAGATGCCAAAAACACATTTTAGTTACATCATCAATCGCTTTAGGAAATACTCTTATACTATTGTATTTCTTACTTAGTAATAATTCAATCCAATCAGAATTCTCACACTATTTTCGCTCCATTGCCGTGCCATTTTATATTATATGGATTAAGCTTTCTTTGAACTAATAGTTCTTACTATTAATATAAGGTATGGTCTGACTCTCCATTATTTCAGAAATATTTACTTGTTTACAGGAAATTGATAATCTGCTAAGATATTAAAGTAAAAATGCTTACAGGAAAAACAGTTAGACCTAGTACTTCTCTATTCACTTTGAAAATTTTGAGAAACAGCACTTTTAAGGAATGTATGAAATAATCTTATAGAAACTTTTAAAAAATTCAGATTGTCATTCCTATGAAAGCGCGAATCTTTACAAATTACTTTAGATTCAAACTTTCGTAGGAATGAAACTCTAGAAAAATAATTTTTCAGAAGTCTGCTATAAATAGTGGTTTTTGTTTTATTATCGATATTTATATATTTGCGCACAATTTTTAGGAGAAGTAAAAAATGGCAAAAACGCAGTCATTTGCTGATAAAGCTAAAGGAAAGAAAAAGGCCGATCATATTACCGTAAAATTTGTTAAATCCGTTAAAACGGCTAACGGAAATTACAAATTCAACGAAAAATTTGTGCGGTTGGAGGATATTAATAAAGTAACGGAATTAAAGTAATTTCCTTCATTTTCGAGCGGTGAAAGCTGCTTTTTTTATCTGAATTTAGTATCACTGCAACTATTTTCCCCGGTTGATTTTACATATCCTTGATTATATCAAATATTTTTTTAAATTGTATTTGCCACTCGCTTCCGCTTGCGCTGAACAACATCTGAATTCGGTTTACCGGCAATAATTGGGGACTCTTGGCTGTAATTAGAATTTTAAATTTAAAAGAGAATGTTAAAATGATACCTTACAGAAAAATGAAATTTTATGGGTTAAGGGATTTGGACAACATTCCCCAGATTCAGAATCTAACGGATGAGGAACGATTTGCTATTAAAGTTGTTTCACATGTCCTGCCCTTTCGTGTAAATAATTATGTTATTGATGAATTGATCGATTGGAATAATATTCCCGACGATCCGATTTTTCAATTAACCTTTTTGCAGAAGGATATGCTCTCCGAAGAGCAATTCGATATAGTTGCAGATTTATTAGCGAATGATTCCGATCCTTATGAATTAAAAGAAACGATTGAAGAGATCAGGCTGGAACTAAATCCACATCCTGCGGGACAAATGACATTAAATGTTCCATATTTAAATGATGAATCAGTGCCTGGAGTACAGCATAAATACAGGGAGACGGTTTTAATTTTTCCATCGAGTGGTCAAACCTGTCATTCTTATTGCACATTCTGTTTCAGATGGGCTCAATTCGTGGGAATGAATGATTTGAAATTTGCTACTGATGAATCGAAACGCTTCCAGGATTATTTAATCTCTCAAAAAGAAGTAACGGATGTACTCATCACCGGTGGTGACCCGATGATAATGAGTGCAAAAAATCTTGCTACGTATATCGAACCTTTGCTTAAACCTGAATTCGATCATATAAGAAATATCAGGATCGGAACGAAATCTGTTGCATACTGGCCTTATAAGTTTGTAACAGATAAAGATGCTGACGATGTTTTAAGATTATTCGATAAAATTATTGAATCGGGAAAGCATCTTGCAATAATGGGTCATTACAATCACTGGAAAGAATTATCAACCGAAGTTGCACAGGAAGCTATTAAACGGATAAGAAATACAGGTGCCCAAATTAGAACACAATCGCCGTTAATAAAACATGTAAACGACGATCATAAAATCTGGTCCAGAATGTGGGAAGACCAGGTCAAACTAGGATGTATTCCTTATTATTTCTTTGTTGAAAGAAACACTGGTGCACATGATCATTTTGCTATTCCATTAATTAGAGCTTATGAAATTTTTAGAAAGGCTTATGAAAGTGTTTCCGGTTTAAGCAGAACAGTAAGAGGACCATCGATGTCTGCGCTTCCGGGTAAAATTGTAATTGAAGGTGTTACCACTATTAACGGTGAAAAAGTTTTCATGCTGAACCTGATACAGGCACGTAATCCTGATTGGGTGAAACGACCTTTCTTTGCTAAGTATGATGAAAGAGCAGAATGGTTAACAGATTTAAGACCTGCATTTGGGAAAGATAAATTCTTCTATCAGGATGACCTAAACCAGATGATAAGATTTAGTGATGGGCAGGCATATTTTAGAACAGATGATGATTTGGAATTGGTTGGAGAACCAGAATTAGATCTGGACGATTAGCAAATTCTAATGCTGGTTGAATAAGTCGGGTTCGAGAATTCCTTCAATCGATAGAAGTTTCTCTTTAATTTTTAAGCCGCCTCCGTATCCAACCAAGGAACCATCTGATCCGATTACTCTATGACAGGGTATAACTATTGGAAGGGGATTGGCGCCGTTTGCTTTCGCCGCTGCGCGTATTACTTTTTCATGACCCAATCTTATTGCAAGTTCTTTATAGGAAATGGTTTTTCCATAAGGGATTTTTAAAAGTTCATTCCACACTTTTTTATGAAAATCTGTGCCTTCAATCTCTAATGGGAGATCGAATT
>JAJDNK010000060.1 GCA_022340715.1 bacterium BMS3Abin03
ACAGATAGAGTTTTACCAGTAGAATTAACAACATTTACTGCAGATATAAACAATAATTTTATTCAATTAAATTGGCAGACTTCTACTGAAGTAAAGAATTATGGTTTTGAAGTTGAACGAGCTTCTATCGCTCAGAACTTATCGCATTACCACATTGATTGGCAAAAAATAGGATTTGTGCTTGGTGCAGGGAATAGTAACTCACCAAAATCTTATACATTTATTGATAAAAATATAATCCCAGGAGTTTATTTATATCGCTTAAAACAAATTGATACTGATGGTAGTTATATATATTCGAAGGAAATAGAAATTAACCTAGTAAATAGTTTTGAATTTAAATTAAAACAAAACTATCCAAATCCATTTAATGCAATAACTATTATTAAATATTCAATTCCAGAGGCTAGTATAGTGAGGATGAAAATATTTGATATACTAGGCAGAGAGATTATTACTTTAGTTAATGAAAACAAAATTGGGGGAAATTATGAGATAAGATTCGACGCAAAGAATTTATCAAGCGGAATCTACTATTACCAAATAAGAGCCGGTAAATTTATTGATACAAAGAAATTTGTACTGATTAAGTAATATATCCCATTATAATATATAAATTAAGATATAAGTTCTTGAATTGTACAAGGACTAAGATCTTAAACGGCTGAAGTAAATATTATCTCAGTACAAATAACCTTTTTGACACAGAGATATTTCCTGCAATAATTCTATAAAAGTAAATATCGCTTGTCAGATTCCGGACAAGCCCCAAAGGGACAGGCCGGAATGACAAGCGAGCAAACACTAAAGAGAAAAACGGATTAGCTGAAGAGATTTTATCCCTGAAATACGGATTGCGTGTTGTTGTATCTGTGCCGGGATTGTTGAGGAGGTTGTAGTTCATTAGTTTTACTGAGGATTGAGGGAAAGGAGAAAGCGTAGAAATTATCAATATTATAAAAAGACTGTAATTTATTTTAACCAACTTCATAAATCCTTCTGCACTAGTTATTTGAATTCCGGTATTATTGATTATATAAAACAGCTCCCTAAATGATTTCAAATATATATACAATCATAATAAGAATACTAAATATCTTAAATAAACAAGTAGTTTAACTGCTAATCTCTGATCAGTCGGTAGTAAAGCAATACATTTTTTCCCTCCAAGTAATACAGCTTTTTGTAGATCTTATGTTTAAATCTAATAAGTGGCAGTATTTAAATTTTAAGTTGGGTGCTGTTCAGAGCTGAACCTGTAAATCTAATTTTATTTAAAAATCTAAGTGTTTGAAGAATTCACTTGCTTGCTAATCAGCAAATATAATTTTCTTGCATATTTAAAGGTTAATAAACAAATTATTATTAATAATTTAAAATTTACTTCTGCACCTCGAATGGTGAGATACGATACTCGGTATTGTATTTTCAAGTTTGTTCAATCCCATCAATAAGAGATGTATTAAGATTTACAATTCATAGAAGAGAGCTATGGAAAGAGAGTGCATAATCCTGCCAGTGGTATTTGTGCTACAGTCTTTTGTTAGCCATTTAAGAAAACGCCGTTTAAATCTCTTTAAATCGTTTATAAAATTCTGCTACGTTTTGGCAGATGGTAAAGGAATGACGTTAAAGAATTATAATGTGTTAAAAAGAGAAGTTTTAACTCCTGTAGATGAAACGAACCGGATTAATGTAAATAAATATGGAGAATCTGGCTCTTATTTGTTCTACTTAGTATCATTTATAAAATTGAAAGGTTTTTAAAACAATATCTCCCGGAGGTATTATGAAAAAACTGTTACAACTTCTTATCATCTCCCTTTTCTTAATTTTAAGTACTTACAATCAACCTTCGAGCTGGGGTGAAATATGAAACCAAAGTATTCAATTCTTATACTCATCATCCTCCTTGTCAGTTTTGGATGGGCCCAGAACGTAATTGAGAATAGATGGAGTATGGAAGATATTGGAGATAATAGTGACTGGCTTAATGACATTGCAACAGATGATTCGGGGTATGTTTACTTCTGCGCCACATTAGAAGGAAGTAGTTTTATTACTGTCGGAAGACTAACACCTTATATGAAACTTGACTGGTCAGCACAAGCTGATTTTGGTAATAATGTTGGTGAGACGGTCGGTCTGGTCCTGGATGATTCATCGGTTTATATAGCTTCAAACTCAGGAACATTTTCAAATAGAAATGCTGTTATCTATCGATATAATAAGCATACAGGAAAAAGAATTTACAAAGTGTATGATAATACCCGTAATACGGGAGACTATATCACCGACATAAAACTTGATAAATATAGCAATGTTTTTATTACGGGTACTAGCTATTATAAAGCAGATTCATCTGAAAATTTTATCATTAAGTGCGATAAAGACTTGAACTACTTATGGGGTCAAACCTACCTGGCTCCTGTTGTTGTAGACAGAGAATATAATCATCTGGCCGTAGATGACTCGGGAAATGTTTATGTAACTGGCAAACTAACAATTAAATTTTCCCCAGATGGAAATGTTCAATGGACTCGATTCGGAGCGGATTTTATAGTGGTAGACGAATGGAGGCAAGCAATTACTGCTATTCGACAGAATTCGCAGTGGATTATAGAAAAATATGATGAAAATGGTAATGATCTGTGGGCTATTGCATACGATGATGGGGTGTCGATGGGTTTTATAACAAAAATGATTATTGATGATTTAGACAATATATATCTATCTGGTTCCAAAGGATGGCCGAATGAATCCTGGCATACTGTCAAGATCAACGCAGGTGGTGGAATTGACTGGAAGGCTGATGTAAGTAGCTCAGTTGGGAAAGCATATGTATATGATCTTGCTATTGACAGAAAGAGAAATGTTTATGTAACAGGAACTGTAGTAGATGTATCAGGTGATAATTTTATGAGCGCTGTGACCGTCAAATACGATCCAAAGGGCAAAGAAGTTTGGAGACAAGTCGATGGTACGGGAAATAACCGAGATGAATATGGTGCTTGCATCTCTGTAAATGACAGCCTAACAGTTGTTGTGGGTGGTTTGAAAAGTGATACTGAGAACCGCTATTCTGGTGATCTGCTAGTCTGGCAGTATAAGCAACACGAGCGTTTCAAAGCTATACCAGACGGATGGAATTTTCAGAACGCTGAAAATCCAATGTGGCAACACGATCACTGGATACAATTTGACTATTCTAAACCACCTTATCCCCCTGGATGGGTAGGTTGGTACTTAGCTATGCCTTTCGACTGGCCGGATTGGCCAGTCTTTGTGCGTGCTTTTGGTGAATCACAATGCTATTTGAATCCACTACCAGGACATCGGGTATATAACCCTGTTGCGGTAAAATATTGGAGGTCTTTGGTTCAAGGTTCCAAATGCAAAGATCAATGGGGTAATTTACATCATTGGTGTGGATCCTGCTATGGATTCAGTCTTTCAAGCTTATTGTTCTACAATGATAAGTTAAAGTTTGGTGAACATTTCCCGGGTTATGAGCGAACTTATGATGTCCCATGTAATGAAGAAAGTTTAAATATGATTCATAGTTATCAGCTATATGTCTATGGGGCGCTAAGAAAGCTTATCAAAAAAGGGAGATCTTTACAACCTTTATCGGTAACAGTACCGGAAATCGAGGAAATGCTGCAACAAAAACGAAAGAACAACAGGATCTTGGAAATCTATAACAACAATGGTCCCGGTGGTCATGCCGTAGTTCCATGCAGTCTAGGAACAGTTGTTCCTGGACTATATGAACTCTATATTTATGATCCCAACTATCCGGGAACAGAACAGATCATAGACCTTAATACAAGTGTAGGAACATGGTATTATAATAAAATGCCAAATTGGGGTGGAGCAGCAAAATTATTCTTGGATCAAGATATTGAAATTACTTCTCTCCCACCATTATTACCTCTTAATAATTTGGGATTAGGAGGATTTATCGTATTCTCTACTCCAAATGCAACCACTATGATTGAAAATTCTCAAGGGAACAGATTGGGATATAAATCTGGTGATGGACAAATAATAGACAGCATAGACAATGCGGAACCGATCATCCCATTAACAGGTACTGAGAGCCCTCCGATCGGATACAGACTTCCGGAAGATATATATAAAATCACAACTCAAGAATTACTAGATTCGATGTATACAATAACTCTATTTTCAGATTCAACATTGTTTTCTATTAGTAGAGAAAATTGTCTTGTTGGAGAAACCGATTTGTTTAGTATGAATCAAGGACTAAGAGGTATTCGGTATCAAAATATAGATAATGTAAATAAAGTAGTTGAAATAGAAGGAACAACAAACCTTCCCGGCCAGGCTATGACTTGTAGCTTCGGAAACATAAGTATGAGCAGTAATGATTCGATAGACGTTAATCTAGTAGAAAGTGATGCCTTTAATATTCAAAATTACGGTTTAAGCAAGAGTTATAACTTAAGACTCGAGTACGCTTTTGAACCAGGATATAGAATATTCGAGCATTCTGGACTTTGGATAGATAATTCTAATACTCACTACATTAAACCAAACTGGGAATTTATGGACGATGAGGTACTGTTAATATTTGTGGATCGCGATGGTGATGGCTTGCCGGACGACACTTTAGAAGTTAACAATGAGTATATAACTGGAGTTCAAGATAAGACAGACGGACTTATCCCAAACGGATTTGTACTGGATCAGAACTACCCTAATCCATTCAATGCCTTAACTACAATTCGATTCGGAATTCCCGAGCAGTCACATCTTCGAATCTCTGTTTATAATCTTCTTGGTCAGGAAGTTGACGTAATAGCTGATGAAATTTACGAAGCAGGATATTCAAGGGTGTTCTGGGATGCAAGCAACTATTCATCAGGAATGTACTTCTGTAGGATTCAAGCCAGAAGTACTCACAATGATGGGAACAGGTATGATAAAACTATAAAAATGCTTCTTGTTAAGTAGGAGGCAGAATATGAAAACGACTATTTTTATTTTGGTAATTATAACTTCGAGTCTCTGGGGTCAGGAACTCGACACTGCTTGGATAGTTCACTCAGTAGGCCCAGATTCAATGACTGACTATCCTGTAGCTATGGCTGTTGATCAGTCAAACAATATTATTGTAACAGGTGTTCAGTTTTCCAATGCCGGTAGGAGAGATATCATCACTTTAAAATACTCACCGGACGGAACGCTTCTTTGGAGTTCACTTTACGACGGTCCAGCACACAGGGATGACGAACCAACACACTTGTGTTTAGATCAGTATGGTTATATATACGTTGCTGGCCAAAGTAGGGGATTAGTAGGATTTGCGGAAAGTCGCGGAACAGTGATTCTGAAATATTACCCTACAGGTGAACTTACCTGGGCTAAACGTTATGATATAGAAAATACCAGCTCACTGTACGTTCAAGGTCTGGCTATTGATCAAAAAAGAAATGTGATCAGTACAATGAAACTCATTGAAGGTTCGACACTTACAATGAATGAACTCATAACAAGAAAAGTCTATTCTACCGGGGACTTAATTTGGGAAGAAACACTTCCAGTACATCGCTGGAGTGAGTGCTTCGGGATTAACAGTGACAGCTATGGAAATATATTTCTTGGAGGATGGCTTTGGCAAGGAGCAGGGAATTCAGACTATGAGTTCTTCGCACTAGCAAAATATTCTGATGCAGGTTCCTTATTGTGGTTCTCACCTTTTAGAGATTCAACTGCATGGTATGCCAATAGTGAAGTATTTATTAATGATAGTTATGGTAACTTTTTTGCTGCGGGAGAAATTGAGAAACTCACCGGAGAGGAAGTATTTGCTACGGGGAAATATGATAAGGATGGAGGCATTCTATGGTCCCGGGAGTTTTTAGCAGCAAAGGATCCAGAGGTCATTGACATTGTAGCAGATATAGATGGTAATGTACTCTGGTTGGCTAAAACCGAAAATGATACAGCATATGATATAATTATTACCAAATATATGTCCAACGGGGATTCCGCATGGGTTAGATATTTTTCTAACTATTCTCCATTTCCTGTTGCTATAGATGTGGATGATGAAGGAAATGTTTACACATTAAGTCGGGCTTGGGTAGAGGAAGGTCTTTGGGGTTTGTTGTTAATTAAATTGGATCCGGAGGGTAAAACAGTATGGACAATAATGGATCATGAAGATAGGTATCGCCCAGTCGATATTGCCATCGATCACAAAAAGAATGTGATTGTGATTTCAAGTTTTAATATCAAGGAGGGTGTAGATGGCACAAGTTATATCACAACTATTAAATTTTCTCAATTAGGTGTGACATCGGCCAACTTGAAATCTCAGGGCATAGTAGCCAAAGAGTATGAATTGGATTATAATTTTCCTAATCCATTTAACTCAAATACAATAATAAAATATTCAATTCCAAATTTGTCACAAGTGAAGTTAGTTGTTTTCAATTTATTGGGTGAAGAAATTAAAACACTGGTGAATGAAGAACAACCAGC